>CAZYDB010000169.1:0-9545 GCA_964645995.1 uncultured Roseivirgaceae bacterium | reverse complement strand
ACTAAAAAAAATAAATAATATGATCTCATCTTTTTACGATTAATTGGTTTAGTAATAGGTTCAATATAGGAATATTAATTAATAATTGAAAACGGATGAAAGACCAGAACACCACCGGCAGGGGGAGAAAGGACTAGTCTGGTCAGGGAGATTGGCCTGACTATCAGGATATTTTGACCATGGAGATTGATACCAGTAAAATTTTGCCGGCTTCATCTTAACTTTTGTTATTTTTAACTTGTCAAGAGATTTTTGTCCCAAAGTATCTATGAAAAATCTGATTCTAATATTTTTGATCCTGTCAGTTGTCTTCCAGGGATGTGAATCGGTTATAAACCAAGACCCCGCAGTTTCAGGCAGATTTGAACACATAAAAGAAAACTTCCCGGATCCTCCTCTCGAATATTCCACTGCGCCTTTTTGGGTATGGAATGACCTTGTTACCCGTGAAAAGATCGATAACCAGCTCCACTCCTTTAAAGAAAATGGCATTCACCAGGTGTTTATTCATCCAAGGCCTGGATTAATCAATGAATATTTATCAAAAGAATGGTTCGAATTATGCACTTATGCTGTTAAAAAGGCAAAACAACTTAATATGAAGATCTGGTTGTATGATGAGAACTCATTCCCCAGCGGTTTTGCCGGAGGTCATGTACCCGCAAGCATTCCTGAAAATGCGGATATGGTCGCAGGGTTGAAACTGCATAAATTAAACAGGCTGGTTGAAGAAGAACTCCATCAATACCTTATCATCCTCAAAAGAATTGGAAATTCATTTGCCAATATCTCCAGCGGGGCCCGTAATTACTTAAATGACCCGGGCGATTATTATGCCTTTTCCAAATGGTATTACCCTGATAACCAGGGGCAATTCGGTGGTTTCTCCTATGTAGACCTGCTTGCCTATGGTATTACCGAACGATTTATCAGGATCACTATGAAAGGGTACCGGGACTACCTGGGCGATGAATGGGGCGGTACGATTCCCGGTATTTTCACTGACGAGCCACATATCAACGTTTCCCGGGATCCAACAGTCATTAAATACACCCCGGTATTATTCAATCAGTTTCAGGAAGTATATGGCTATCCGCTGGAAAACTACCTGCCATGCCTCTATGAGGAGATTGGTGACTGGAAGAATGTAAGACATGATTATTATGCCCTTCTACTGGACATGTTCATCGAAAGGTGGGCCAAGCCCTGGTATTTTTACACGGATACGAATAATCTCAAATGGACGGGACATTACTGGGAACATACCTGGCCCAACCCAAGGTATGGGGGAGACAATATGGCCATGTATGCCTGGCATCAATATCCGGGTATTGACTTGTTATTTAATAACGAAAGATTAAGACCAGACCAATTTGGCAATATCAGGGTCGTCAAAGAGCTGAACAGTGTTGCCAACCAATTAAACAAACGCAGAACCTTAGCCGAAATTTATGGTGCTTCAGGCTGGGAACTGGATTTTGAATCTATGAAAAGGCTGGGTGACTGGGCGTATGTATTAGGCGTTAATATGATGAACCCACACCTCTCCTTTATGACAATTAAAGGTGCCCGCAAAAGAGATTTTCCCCAGTCGATGTCCTACCATGCACCCTGGTGGGATAATTACAAGCCTCTGAATGAATATTTTCACCGGCTTTCCTATATTATGAGCGCGGGTGAACAGATCAACTCTATCCTGGTCATGGAACCCACATCGACAACATGGATGTATTTTTCACCAGAAAACGGAAGAGATCATCTTGGTGTTGCCGGAGACCTTCTAATGATCGAACGATCATTCCGAAACCTGTTGGATACGCTTGAGGAACACCAGGTTGAATATGACCTGGGATGTGAAAATATCATGGCAACACATGGGAAAGTTTCCGGCAACTTCCTTGAAATAGGAGAGAGAAAATATGATCTTATTATCCTCCCTCCCGGTTTTGAGAATGTAGAAAAAACCACCTATGATCTACTACTCAGTTATCTGAAACAGGGAGGTAAAATACTATCATTCAAAAATAAACCGCAGTATCTGGCGGGTAATATCAGTCGAACGGTAAAGGATAGCTTTGACCAGTTTACGGATAACTGGACCGTAATTGATTCCCTGGATCAAACAGTCATTGATAAATTCCTTCAGAATGATGAATTCATGCCGCTTCATCCTGAGCAATGGGGTGGCAGGGTGTTTCATCAAAGAAGGAAATTAGAGGATGGACAAATTATCTTCTTAACAAATTATGACACTATTGAAGATGCCCGTATAGCCTTTAAAATCCATGGCGAAATGGTAATTGACCTGGATCTGATTAAAGGGGATATTTATCATGTTGAAACCGGGGCTTCCGAAGAAAATATATCAATTAATTTCACCCTGCCACCGGCTGGTTCAAGGTTATTATTTATAAGTGATAAAAAAATAAATATCACTTCCCGGGACAATATTTTCGTTTATGAGATAACAGAAATGCCGGATCCCTCAGCGATAATCCGTAATGGCCCGAATACACTCTCACTGGATTATTGCCGGTTGGAAATAGATGATAAAGTATGGGATAATATTTATTTTTACGCAGCGGCTGACACGGTATTCAAAAAATACTTTGGTCCTGTTTATGGCTTCAATCATAATCCGTGGAGTATCGGCATTCAATACAGATCCGGAATTCTCGACGCCAATCAGTTTGAGGAAAATACCGGATTCAAAGCCAGTTACTCGTTTAGGATCCAGGATGGATTTATACCCGGGGATCTTAGGGCGGTAATTGAGTGGCCCCAATTATATCAAGTCTATATAAATAACAACAAAATTGATCCTCTGCCGGGAAAATGGTGGCTGGATACCAGTTTCGGCGTTTTCGATATCGCAGACCATGTGCATGAAGGCGACAATATGCTTCGCCTGGAAGCGGAACCAATGAACCTGTTGGCTGAACTGGAGCCGGTCTATATTACCGGGAATTTCTCAGTCAGGCCATTTGAAAAAGGCTGGTTATTAGGTGAAGACAATACCCTGCAAACCGGAAGCTGGAAAGACCAGGGAATGCCCTTTTATTCAGAAAGTGTTAGTTATATCCATTCCACCAACATTCCGGAAACAAAGGGAAAGCATTATAGCATCAATCTCAGTCAATGGAATGGAACCGTCGCGGAGGTAATTGTCAACGGAAAAAAAGCAGGCATAATCGGATGGCAGCCCTATCAATGCCACATCACTGAATGGCTTAACCCCGGAGAGAATACAATAGAGGTTAAGATCTTTGGCAGCCTGAAAAACCTGTTGGGACCGCATCATAATAATCCGGCAGAGGGGGTGGTCACGCCATGGAGCTTTTTCTATGCGCCATCCCATCAACCGCCGGGATGGGATTATGATCTTGTGGATTACGGCCTGTTTGAAGAGGTTGGGTTATTGATATCAACTGATATCTGATCGTTCCGGTGCTAACCCGAAAAATTCATAAATTTTTCCTGCCTAAAAGACGGCATGTCTTCCAGCCCGGGCCGGTCCTTAATCCCGTCTGACCGCTAGCAGGCCTCGAGGGATGGCGGCGGTCCGACGGGTAAAAGGGCTTGTGCCGGTCCGACCGGTAAAAAGGCCTTGCGGGGAGAGCCGGTCCGACCGGTAAAAGGGCTTGTGCCGGTCTGACCGGTAAAAAGGCCTTGCGGGGAGAGCCGGTCTGACCGGTAAAGGGGCTTCTGGGAAGTGCCGGTCCGACGGGTGTATTTCCGTCCGCTCCCTACACACAACCCAACAAACGGATGGATGGGATGCGCATTGTATTACTACCTGATAATACATATTTTTAACAGTCAGGACGGTTTATTTTGAGAATCGCTTCTGGTTAAGCGGGGCTAATATTTTTACGTGCAGGAGCATAATACCGGTGACTGAAGTTCCTGATACAGATTCATTCTACTCATTCTTTCCCTTCGTTCATCCAGGCATTGGTCACATTCAGAAAAGTATCCGAGATCCCATAGGTCGGCAAAAACACGGCCCCGGTTAATGTCTATACCATACGCCAGCACTTCTTCAAGGGATTGAACCGATGGCTTTGAAAAATAGCCGTTTTTTTCAAGCTGGTCGAGTGCTCCGTTTCCTGACCGCGTGGGTATCACCACACAACAGGAAACGCTGCAATCAAAGGCAAAGTCAATGGATCTTTTCGCCCATTCAACCCCTTCCTGCTCCTCCATAAAAGGCGTTTTGAGCAATATAAATGCTCTCGTCCTGATACTATGATCATGCAGGAACCTGCTTGCCTTTTCAAAATCCTTCAAGGTCATTTTTTTATTCAGCTTTGGCAGTATTTCAGGGTGTACGGTTTCCAGACCCATGGCAATTTCTAGTTCCGGTTTTAGGATATCTCTGAATTTCAGGCAGTCGTCATTGATCAGATTCGGATGATTTTCAATGATCACGGATGAATAATTATTCAGAAGGCTTACAATAGATGAGTAGTCCTCCGGAGGGATTGCCTGTTTATCAAAAAAATTGCCGCTGTTATACAATTTGACATGTTGAACCTGACCCAATTCTGCCAAAGCAGCTTTGATCTGCCCGGGAATGGCACCTGACGGGACCTTATGGTCTGTCGTATTTTTCCACAAATCACACATAAGGCACCGGAAAGGGCATTCTCTATTGGCCAAAAAAATTGTACCGGTATCTTCAATTATACCGGCGTATGATAATTCCGGCTCCTTATGGATAGCATATGCCCTGAAAGGATCAACGGGATTTTTCTTCATTCTGGCTGAGGTCACCCATCGGTCCGTAATTTCAGTTCCTGGAAATTTAGCCATACAAGGTCTGAAACTCCTTCCGGTAAGTCATTTCTTTTTCCGGGAAATGGGTCTGGAAGGATTCTTTATTCACGGCACCATGTTGAAACCGTCGTTTTTCGAAAACCGGCATTTCTATTCCTGTCAGGGCCTTAATGCCCCTTGAAACTATTTCACCTTTCAGGTCATATAATTTATGATGATCCCAATCAGTAAGGTCAATAAAAGGAATACCTTCTGCAATTTCGATTACGCTGGGCAAGGTATAGGGGCTGATACCCTCAAAGCCAAGTTTTTCAAGCGGTGCGTAGGTGCGCGTATACCCCCGGCTCAGTCCGCCGGAATAGGTTAAAGAATGTTTAATGGATTCAACGCCCCAACCTTCGTGGTACAACATGAGATTGTTCAGCACACTTTTTATGGTTAATTCAGGATTTTCCTCAATGGGATAATCTTTTAGATTCTCATCGCCCCCATCACCGTCGAGCATATACTTCCAGTCAGGATAACGCCGGCGCACTTCCTTTAAAAGCGCATAATTCATAGTAGCAGCCTGTACATCGAGCGGTTTGTAATCCTCCACCACGCGAATCGTTTCTTTCCAGTCAACCGCTTTCACATCCACCTCGACCGGTTCGAGAAAAAGTGACAGGTCGAGGGCCTCAAGAAATTGCCGCGCTTGCTTCAGATCATCCCCCTTGCCATCAACAGAAAGGGTAAAAGCTTTCAGCCTGGAAGGACTTTCACCCAGCTCTTTGAGGGCATGATAGGTAAGTAAAAAGACAGAGCCACTGTCGATACCGGCTGAAAAAGTAACCCCTACAGGACCTGTTTGGGCTCGATGACGGAGCCACTTTTTGATCTCATCATACACGGTAGCGATATACCTTTTACTGATCTCCTCAATGCCGGTATCTTTCCATTTATTACGCTCAGGATAAAAGAACCTTTCATAAACCGGGTTGGGATCAGGGCAGCCAAGCAGTTCGATCCTTGTAATATAATGAGCAGGCACCATCCGGGTATAACTGGGATGAAACTGATCATCCAAACCTTCTTTCTTCAGATATTCATAGATCGTATCAATACGGTCGGCTATTACAAGACAGGGACCGTCGATCAGCTTGGCAATGAAATACCTTAGCGGTCTGCCAATCGAACGCGCCATCCTCACGGTTTTGCCATCCACCGCGACAAGGGCAAAATGACCATCGATTTTCTTCACTGCTTCCAGCTTGCCTGTCTTAATAAGTGCCCGGGCGTCTTCAACGGACATATTATATATAACGTTCTTCTCCGGGTCGGTCAGGTCGATCACTCTTTGAACATATTCCTGTTTCATCCTGAAAAATATTTAATTGAATTTTTATTGAAATGCTAAAATATATATTCCTTTAGTTTTTTATTCCTTTTCCCTGCATAATTCTAAGATATTGATTGGGTTTGATATTTAAAAAGGACTCTTCTACCCCATCGGGCCACTGAATAACCAATTCATCCACCATCTGGTTTTTTCCTAAACCAATATGTAACCTGGGGTCATGGTAGGCGAGATAAGAGGTAGCCCACTGATTGATCAAAACCTGCTTTTCATTCCCGCTTTTCACAATCACTTTAGCGCCGATAGCGGAACCCGGCCCCCCCGATCCGGTAAGTGTCAGACCAAGCCAATGATTCTTATTACCTCCATCATTCCTTAGCAAAGAAGCGTTCGCCTGAAGGTCTATATGGGAGACAATCACATCCAGGTCACCGTCATTATCATAATCTACTGCCGCAGCGGCACGCCCCGATCTTTTTCCCCTGAAATATTCACTTACCTGCGGGCCAATATTTCTAAAGTTCCCCTTGCCATCATTTTCAAGTAAAAGCTGCGGCTGAAGTACAAGTTCCTCTGCTGTCCCGTTGGCTGAAAAGATGTCGAGGTCGCCATCGTTATCATAATCAAATAATATAGCTCCCCACTCTCCTTTCCCGGCAAAAATGGCTGCCACCCCACTCCGTTCGGTAATATCTTCAAAAATACCATCCCCCAAATTCCTGTAAAGCGCTCCATAACGCAGATCGGTGACCAGGAGATCTATCAATCCGTCGCCGTCAATATCGCCTATCGATCCATGCATGGAACCCGTAGGGACCCCTTTGTCGTTAACAGCAACACCGGCTGCCCTGGCAACTTCGGTAAATTTGAGGTTGCCATCATTCCGGAACAGAAAATTCTCCTGATGATCATTACCCTGAAAAAGATCAAGATCGCCATCATGATCGAAATCAAATACCGTTAAACCCATGCATTTGGACTGAGGGTAATAAAAACCTAATTCCCTGGTTACCTCTTTAAAAGATCCATCAGCTTTCTGCTCATAAAGGAAAGAAGGCTGCCCGTCATATTCTGAAGGATGAGGCATCATATCAGGATGGGTGGGAGATACATATTCGGGATCAAAGGCCAGGAAGTTACCGACCATCATATCCAGAAGCTGATCGTTATTATAATCCCAAAAGGCAACACCAACACTCCATTTGGTAAAGCCATTAAGGTTTTCCGGCCCTCGCAACCCCATTTCTTCAGTGATATCGGCGAAGGTGCCATCCCCGTTATTACGGTAAAATACATTGGGCCCATAGTTGAGAAGATAGATATCCGGATACTGGTCACCATCAAAATCGATCACGCCGGCAGCCATGCTCCAGTGCCGGTCATCTACGCCGGCCTCTACGGACACATCGACAAAAGTGCCATCGCCGTTATTTTTGTACAACTTATTAGGCGTGTTTTTAAATACAATGCCTTCCGGGTCGCTTATCCCTTCCAGGTAAGTGCCGTTAAGCATGTAAACATCCATCCATCCGTCACCGTTATAATCCAGGATGCTGATCCCTGAACCGCTGCTTTCCAGGATGTTCTCATACGTATAATCACCAAAAGTATACCTGAAATCAATACCGGCATCAGCGGCGATATCCTTAAAGTATACCTGGCCGACCTGGGAAAATACCGGGTGACCGCAAACAAACACCAACACAGCTATACTCCAGCTTCCGGCCTTTTTTATCCAACTAAAAATTTCTGACATTCCTTCTGGTTCTAATTTTAATTAATCATGTAAAGCCTGTTTCAACTCCTCGTTTCTCAATTCCTTTCCATTAACAGCATAGGATTTAAAGGATAGCGTATTCATGGGCAGCCATATCAGCCTGGCCGATTGCGACAGGCAGGTATTTCCATAATACAATTCCTGCTTTCTTATCTCACCATTCTCAAAGGTAACCCTTACGCTATATTCACGGTCATCAGCCACAAACGTTTCAGCTTCAAAATCTGCTTCAAATACCCGAAGATCGTCCTGATTCCGGGAAGCAATCACAAGGCTTTTCCCGCTCCTCAGAGGTAATATGACCAATCCTTTGGCATCCTTATCAACGATAAATCCTGTTTCAGTATAATCAAAGGCTTTGAAGGAGCCATCACCCACGCCTTTTAATAATAAACCATTCAGCGCATCCTGCCGGCCCCAGAAAACATTATTTCCATATTCATTCCCCACCAGCAAAATATCCAGGTATTGATCATTATCATAATCACCGGGCAATATCCCATAAACCGGGGCCCACTGGGCTTCCTGCGGCAAGGGAACCGACTGAAAACTTCCCTCACCGAGATTCTCTAAATACATTGAAGACATGGTTGTAGCCTCATGCTGAAGGGCCATGGACAGTTCTTCCTTTGTAAGGACGCTGTCAATCGTTGCCCAACTGTAGGAAGCGTATGATTTAAAACGTTCCTTGATAAAACCCAGTTGTCCGGCGAGGTCCGAACGCAAATGGATGGGAAAGGGCCTCCTGCCTCCTCCGATATCAGGGTACCAGGTGGTGAGGATAGCATCATATCTTCCGTTATTATCGAAATCAGCACTATACGCCCGTACCGGCTCCTCTTCATCAGCTTTAAAGATGGTATTCAATCCCTGGTTGCCTGCGATATAATCAATATCACCATCATTGTCAAAATCACCCCCCGCAAGGCTGTTCCACCAACCTTTCTTCTCTGAAAGTGCTGAAGAAGTGGTGATATTAACCAGTCCGGATCCGGTATTTCTAAAAAAAGTGACCGGCATCCATTCACCGACCAAAATTAAATCTATCCGGTTATCATTATCAAAATCAGTCCACAACGCATCTTTTACCATCCCCAAATCGATCAGATCCGGACAAAGGGTGCCCGTTACATCGCTGAACTTTATTCTACCCGGCTCAGAGTCATTGCGCAACAGGTAGCTGCTTACAGGCGCCGGATATCGGCCCGGGATGACCCTGCCGCCGATAAAAAGATCGAGGTCGCCATCATTATCGAAATCGGCAGCCCTTACGCACCCTCCGCTTACCGGCATTGCTGGTAATGCACCGGCAAGCGGGGCCCACCTGCCCCTGCCTTTATTTTCATAGATGCGGTCCATGTACGAACCTGGAGATAAAGCCCGCTCATAGCCTCCTGCAACCATATAAAGATCAACATCACCGTCAAGATCGGCATCAAAAAACAGGGATCCGTAGTTTTCTATGTCCGAATCATGAAAAGGCAATTCTTCCCGTGTAAAATGACCATTTTTTTGAATAAAGACCGTACTGGCACTGCCAAACCCTTCCCCAATCATCAGATCATATTCACCATCATTATTAATATCACCGACCGCCAATGAAGGCCCTGACCTGGAGAACTGATAGGGCAAGGAAGGCTGGATCATAAAATC
>CAZYDB010000168.1:0-9583 GCA_964645995.1 uncultured Roseivirgaceae bacterium | reverse complement strand
GCGGATGGAGACCCGGGATGAATCCCTGCAGTCGAAAGGATTGATTGCCACCAGCATGGGCCGGAAAGTTCCTGTTTCTGTATAGGTATAAGTTGGATCCGTTTCGGTGGTAGTGGTTCCATCGTCATCAAAGTACCAGTTGTATCGTGTGGCACCAAGAGTTTGGTTATCAAAAGTAACTTCAAAGGGTATGGCGCCGAATTTCGGATTGTAATCGAAGGATGCCTTTGGGACCGGGTAGATAACAAGGGTCTGCTTCAGTGTATCCGCACAGCCGTTTTCCGTAATCACTGCATGGGTAATACTCTTTTCCCCTTCCTGCTCAAAATGCCGGGAAAGTTCCTGGCCGGTTGCGGTTATGCCATTGATTACCCATAAATAGTCCATAATGGGATCATCAGGGCTGGTCGAGCGGGAGAAAAGGCCGATCGTTTCATTCAGGCAATTGTTTTCCGTTATAAAATCCGCCACCGGAAGGGCATTGGCCATCACTTCCTGGGTCCGGCTGCCGGAACAGAGATTGCTTCCGGTTACGGTCAATGTGATATCATAAGTACCGGATTGTTCAAAAGCATATGAGAGGTTCTCCGAAGAATAAAACTCATTCCCGACCGACCATGCCCAGGCGGTGATCCCGGTGGTATCTTCGATTGAGCTGAGATCTTCGAAAAAGGCAGAATCGCCCAGGCAGAAGGTATCCCATCTGAAATCCGCCACCGGGGAAGGGAGAACAGTAAGGGTTTGTGTAACCGTATCAAAGCAGTTATAATCCGATCCTGCGATCAGGCGGAGGGAATATTCCCCTGCTTCCGGGAAGGTGATCACTGGATTGGGTACAGAATCCGATTCCTGGAGGGTCGGATCAGCATCGTATTGATAAGACCAGTTCCACCGGGTGATATTGGCTTGCTGAACGCTGGATTCATCATAAAAAGCGATCTCTGTGTTCTGGCAGGGCAGTTCACGGGTAAAGGAAGCAGAAGGATTATGGTGAATGGTGATGGGTTTGTTTATGGCATTGATGCAGCCGGTATCATTCTCGGCGGTCAGCAGGATCTCATAGGTGCCGGTACTGTCGTAGCGGTGGGGCGGGTTTTCAAGATTGCTGAGGTAGCCATCGCCGAAATCCCAGGTGTAGCGGATGACTTCGCCGGTGGTGGTATTCTGTACGAATACCGTCTCTCCGAAGCACACATCCCCGGCCACGAAGTTTACGTTAGGTCCTTCCAGGATAGTGACCGTCCGGGTGGTGTCGGCGATGCAGCCCGGGATGGAGGCGGAAAGGGTGATCGTTTTCTCCCCACCTGAAGCAAACCGGTAGGTGGTGTCCGGGGTATCCAAAATCGTATCATTTTGAATAATCCAGTTGAAGGTCGTGATGGAATCCGGGCTGGTGTAGGTGGTCAGGTTCTGCAGGGCCAGATCGTCGTTCGAACACCAGAGTGAGTCCTGAAAAGTAAAATCAGACACCGGTGCCTTGTATATACGCACGGTATCCCGCACAAAGTTCCCACATCCATTTTCCGCCTCCACTGAAAGCCTCACTGGAAAGGCTCCTTCGGCAGCGTACTGGTGGCTGACTTCCTGGCCGTTGTCGCTGTTCCCATCGCCGAAGTCCCAGTCCCAGGAGGTGATGGAGGCGGGGCTGGCTCCCGTGAACTGGGTAATATTATCGATGCAGGCATTGCCATTGGTGGCGAAGCTGACGTCAGGGGCTTCATCGGCCGTTACGACCAGGTCCTTGGTCAGGCTGGAGAAGTTGCCGTTATCGTCTGTCACGGTGAGGGCGACCGGGTATGTTCCGGGTGTGGAGATGGAAACATCCTGAGGTTCAAAATCAGTAAAAGTATGGTTCTCAACGGGGCATTCACTATCGAAAGAGAGGCGGAACAGTCCTTTGGTCAGGTTGATATAATCGACCACATAGAGGTTCCACTGACCGAAGGCATTGGCCAGATTGACCGCGTAACCATTATCAGAAAGAGCCGGGATATTAGAGATCTGCGGTGCATTGGCCAGGGTATTGCCGAATTCGAACCGAAACAGGTTACCCATATCACATTGCACGAATCCGTAATAATGGCCATTTTCGACGACGACCTTCACTTTGGCGGGAGCCAGGAATTCAGGATCGCTGACGGATATTTCAGTGATATCGGGTGGATTGTCCAGACCATTAGTGAAAATCAGTCTGAAGAGTTTGTTGCTGGATAATGAGGTTGCTAGCCCGGCCCAGGTATTGCAATCCTTGTAGAGGGAGATGCCCTGTATGCCGGTTGCACCGGTGACCGAAAAAGAGGAAACGGCCGGTGTGTTCAGCAGGTCATTCTGGAAGTCCAGGACAAAGATTTCATTGGAAGCATCTTTACCGGCCAGGGCATAAAAACTGCCATTATTGGAAATCAGTTCCAGGCCACTGGTATTGGTGATGGGTGTGATATCATCCAGGTTATCATAGGAGGGATTATTATCCAGGGAGTTACCGAAATTGATCCGGGTGAGGTTAAGGCTGCCTGAGTTGGTGGCCAGGCCGATCCATTTGACGTTGGAATGGATTATCTTAAGACCTCTTGGAAGATCGAAGAAGACGCTTTGATCGGGCAGAGGGCTTATCTCTGAAATTTGATTCAAGCTGTCGTTAAAAATGATCCTGTACAAAAAACCATTGTTTCTGACAGTGAAACCTGTTTGAAGGGAGTCATTATTGATCAGTTCTATTGAATAGGCGGCCCTGAAGGCATCGTTATTTTTCCCTAAAGTATCGCGTTCATCTTCAATTAATAACTGATCCTGACAAAGGCTCCATTTGTATTTACTGCCATTTACGGAGAGATTTGTAAAATTTATCTGTTCATTTAAACATACTGTGTCCGGAATATCAAATATGCTTTCCGGGCACAAGGGTATATGAACGAATACGGATCTGGTTGTATCAAAACTGCACCCCTGGTCAGATAGGGTGGATAATGTGACGGAATAATCAAAAACATCAGAAAAGATAAACTCAGAGATCTGTCCTTCCCCGGTACCCAAACTGTCGAATTGCCATTCCCAGGAAAGGATCTGATCCTGGTCATTGGTCAGATCTTCACCCGTAAAGGTGATTGGGACATTGATTACAGGAAAATCATCAAAGACAAATGTACTGAGCGGCTGGTCTGAAATAATGATGGAATCGGTTACTTCGGTCTGACATCCGTTAAGAATACTTTCCACCGTAAGGCTAATCGTAAAAGTATCAATGGAAGAGTAGGTATGGGATGGATTCTGTTGTGTGCTGGTGGGGCTGCCATCTCCAAAAGTCCACACGTAGCTTACTTGTTCGGTATCACTAAGGTTATTGAACTGAGGTGTTGAATTCCCGGCTGATTCATCCCAGCAATTGTTTAACCAATCAAAACCGGCATTTGGGCCTTCTGAAATATCGATCTGAGAGGTGGTTATATCGATACAACCGGTAATTTCAGCGGTCAACTGGATATCCTTTGAACCGGAGCTACTGAAAATGAAATCCCCGTCTGTTTGTATGGATGTGTCTTCTCCGTTATAATCCCATGTAAATTTGATCGAATCACTGAGCAATCCAGTTGATGTATTATTGAAGGTTAGTTCACTATTCGTGCATAAGTTTCCGGCAGGAAGGTCAAAGGAGGCCACGGGAGCATTATACATGGCTAGTGTATCGATCACGAAATTATTACATCCATTATCGGCTTCTACCGAAAGCTTTACCGGGAAGTTGCCTTCAGCGGCATACTGGTAGCTTACCTCCTGGCCGTTGTCGCTGTTCCCATCGCCGAAGTCCCAGTCCCAGGAGGTGATGGAGGCGGGGCTGGCTCCCGTGAACTGGGTAATATTATCGATGCAGGCATTGCCATTGGTGGCGAAGCTGACGTCAGGGGCTTCATCGGCCGTTACGACCAGGTCCTTGGTCAGGCTGGAGAAGTTGCCGTTATCGTCTGTCACGGTGAGGGCGACCGGGTATGTTCCGGGTGTGGAGATGGAAACATCCTGAGGTTCAAAATCAGTAAAAGTATGGTTCTCAACGGGGCATTCACTATCGAAAGAGAGGCGGAACAGTCCTTTGGTCAGGTTGATATAATCGACCACATAGAGGTTCCACTGACCGAAGGCATTGGCCAGATTGACCGCGTAACCATTATCAGAAAGAGCCGGGATATTAGAGATCTGCGGTGCATTGGCCAGGGTATTGCCGAATTCGAACCGAAACAGGTTACCCATATCACATTGCACGAATCCGTAATAATGGCCATTTTCGACGACGACCTTCACTTTGGCGGGAGCCAGGAATTCAGGATCGCTGACGGATATTTCAGTGATATCGGGTGGATTGTCCAGACCATTAGTGAAAATCAGTCTGAAGAGTTTGTTGCTGGATAATGAGGTTGCTAGCCCGGCCCAGGTATTGCAATCCTTGTAGAGGGAGATGCCCTGTATGCCGGTTGCACCGGTGACCGAAAAAGAGGAAACGGCCGGTGTGTTCAGCAGGTCATTCTGGAAGTCCAGGACAAAGATTTCATTGGAAGCATCTTTACCGGCCAGGGCATAAAAATTTTCATTATCGGTTATCAGTTCCAGGCCACTGGTATTGGTGATAGCAGTAATATCATTCAGATTATCATAGGAAGGATCATTATTCAGGGAGTTATCGAAATTGATCCTGGTGAGGTTAAGGCTGCCTGAGTTGGTGGCCAGGCCTATCCAATTTCCATTGGAAAGGGCAAGTCTAAGTCCCCTGGGAAGGCTGAAAAAGCTACTTTGATCAGGTAGCCCGGTGATGGATGTTACATCATTGAGGCTGTCGTTAAAGTAAATTTTATATAAAAGCCCATTATTCCTAACGGTATAACCAACAGTAATTGAATCATTATTAATTATTTCAAGATCATAGGATGCACGGAAGGCGTTATTGCCCAAATTAAGTGTAGAAATATCTTTTTCATTGGCAAGGTTATCCGGGCAGAAATTCCAGAAATACTGATCGCCATTGGTGGATAGATTGGTAAATTCGATTTTTTCATCACTGCAGACACTGGCTGGGATTGTGAAATCAGTAGTAGGACATTGGCTGAATACAATAAAGGGAAGGAATAAAAAAAATAGTTGAAGAGCCGTTTTTCGCCAAAGCATTATTAATAAACCTTTCAGTTAAATAAGTACTCTGATACAAAGGTAACCGATTTTTAATGATGTATTGGACAGAAATTTGATTCAATAAAGAGAAAGTCAACTTAATTATTAATGATTAATGTTTGATAGGCTTCTCTGGTTTTTTCAAAAGATCGATATTTCCTGGCGAGTTCGGGGATTTCTGCACGGTGATTTTTATTTCTAAGGATAGCTTTAATCTTACTTAGTCCGGGGATTGGATTGTAAATATCAAAAAGAGCTCCTCCGTTTTCCTCTTCAATGAACTGGCTTTCGTCACCTACACCTTCGGTAAGAAGAACCGGTAATCCATTGGCCCAGTATTCGCCAATTTTTATGGGTGAGCAATAACGTTTACTTGGTGATTTCTTTATTGTAGCAAATCCGAAATCTGAGGCTGATAAATAAGCTGGTACTTCTGTGTGTTCGACGTTTTCAATAAAAACATTTGATAACGGAAATTTAGATTTAATTAGCTTATTTTCAACTGATTGAGCTGATTCATTACTTAAGATGATCAAAAAAAAGCTTCTATAAAAAAAATCGTACGCTATTTTAAATAGTTCAAACGCCTTCTGGTTATAATATATGTCACCAAATTTCCCTACATAGATCCCGATAACGGTATTTTTTTCAATTTTGAATATTTCGCGAATTCTCTGACGATCTTTATTGCTGAATGAGAACAACTTAGCTGCAACCGCACAAGGCGCCGACATTATTGTTTTATTAGTAACAATTTTCTCAAGTTTAATTTTATATCCTTCGCTGACAGTAATGATTCCCACAGCATTTTGAGTGGTTTTTAATTCCCATTTTCTTTGATATATATATCTTGGGTCCCACCTCTTCCAAACATTTGATTCAAGCATATAGGTTGAATGCGGTTCGAAAGATTCTACATAGAATGGGATTTTGCTCCTTTTCCACAGAAGGTAGGCTATTGATCCTGCAGGGGCTCCCCTTGCTAATATTTTTTCAATCGAGTTCTGTATAATCAGTTTATGTAATAGCCGGGGAATATTAAAGAAGTTGATTAATTTATCTAAAAAGGGTAATGAATAGGATTTGGAATGGATAGGAATATGTGAAATTTTTGGATCAATTGTTTCAGGTTCTAGGTCTGCATTTCGCTCAATAGTAATCAAATAAATTCGATTAATTCTTTCGAATGATGCCAGGATCTGAACATTTGGAATCACGGTGGATCGGGAAAGCCCTTCATTAATACCCCAATATGAAATATACAATATATTCATGGATCAGCAATTCCATTTTTTGAGTAAAGACGACACTGCCTGAAATGGTTTATAATGGCCCAGGTAGGAACGGAAAATTATACTCCGGGCACTTTCCTTGAAAGTAATTGACTGTTTTTTTGAAATCCCATCCTTCTCACAAAGCAGCGAAAAAATATTTCTGTATCCTTCTTCCAATCCATTCAGATCTTTCATGGCAGATATATGACCCTTCCTGTAAATAAGGATATCGGATTGCACATAATCATAGAGGCCACCTTCCATGGCAAGTTCGATATAAAACATCAGGTCTTCCCCATGGGTCAGAGTTTCATAAAAACGGTACGCTCTGTTCTTGTTTCTTCTCACCATCCAAGTTGGACCAAAGAAACACTTTCCTGAAATGGATAACAATTCTCTCACTGGGTTTCCCTTAAAGTTTGGCTTCCAGACAACAATTTCCTTGCTCAGATTCTCATTATGGATCCGGACATGTCCATCTGCAAAGGTCAATTCCGGATTTTCGAGAAGAAGGTTTAATCTGCTTTCCAGACTTTCCGGGGGCAATATATCATCTGCATCAAGAAAGCAGAAAAAATCTCCTTTCATATTTAACAATCCATTATTTCTGGCTCCCGAAACACCGCTTTTGTTTTGTTTGAGATAGATAATCCGCGGATCTCCATATTGCCTGACGATATCATCGGTGGCATCGGTACTTCCATCATTTACCAGTAACAATTCCCAGTTGGTATAGGATTGAACCAATACGGAATCGATTGCCTCTCGAATATATTTTTCGGCATTCCAGGCAGCCATTATGATAGATATTTTGTTTTCCAAGTTGTTAGCGATAATTGATCAATGGCATAACTTCCTCAGCATTATAATGTTGAATATTAAAATATTCAAGAACGGCTTTCATTTTTTTTATCTGTTCAGAAGAGAAATCCTTTTTCCATTTCGATAATTGATATTCGGGGTTATTCACTTCATTGGGATCGATAGTTGTACTGCTCCTGATCCGGTATCTTTCAGAGATCATTTCAGGGGTCGGAAAATCCCATTCTTTAAAAATTTTTTTCAATTCAGCTTCCGGATGTAAAACCAGATCCTCATAAAATAGTGTGATCCAGTTCACATTATTTTTATTATGGGTTAAGGGGACAGTATTGGTTATACACCAATGGGCCGTGAGTGCTTCCTCCTTGGTTGAGAGCTTTGCCAGGAATTTTTCATGCACGTTGTACACTTCATTATAGGGCATATCCGGGATGACCAATCCGGTAAATTCCCGATCCCATCCTCCCTGTTTAAGTTGAGAATTCACAACGGCAAACGGATGTCTCACAAGGTACACAGGTTTAAATTTAAAGTTAAAGCATCTGGTCAGCCAGGGTATCATCATATTGCCCCGGCAGAACTTGATTATTAATTTTTGAGCTTCCTGATATTCTTTTATACTGTTCCTTAAAAGGGTCCATTCATTCAGGATTTTTCCGGTTAAAATCTGATTTAGGGCTTGATGTGCTTCGGGCCAGTCAATCTCTTCCGGGATATATTGCCGCCATCCAAAATGAAGGTTGTTAAAAATTTTAACGTAACGAATATTAAGTGGCTCCCAGATTAAGAATGTGTTTGGTATCGTTTTTAACATTTCAGACAACCAAGTACTTCCACCACGAGGATCGCTGAATATTAGCAATTGTTCTTCCGGATTAAACTTTTTAAAATGTTTTAAAAAATTTAGAACAATTAGTTTTTTTTCGAGTCGCCATCGTTTTTGGATCCTGTTTAACATACTTAGGCAATATAGTCCTCAATCTCTTTAATTTTTTCTTCGTAAAGATTTCTCTTTGCATAGTCCATTCTCCTTTTCATTTCATCAGGATGGTTATAATGAGTGAGATTGGAAATAATCTCAGTAAACTTATTAACTATATCTTCATTTTCCTTAACCATAACCAAAAAATCTTCATTATCGATATACTCGATTAAAAAATAAGATAGAACAACTTTTCCTGTGGCAAGAAACTCAAGCAATTTATGTGGATTTGACCGGGAAGCCAAATTCTCATTTTCGGAATACAGAATGAGAAAAATGTCCATTAAACTGAGTGTCTCGGGGAGTGCGGATTGAGAAACCGTACCATATAGTTTAGTGTTTTGGAAAGACCCTAAGGTTTTTATTTCGTTATCTTGCTTATTATTATTACTCAAATTGCTGGATTGAGTGGGGCCAATAAAATGGAATTCAACATCTTTGTTTTTTTCGATCAATTTATACAATAGGGGGAAATCGATTTTTCGCTGTAAATTTCCCATCATACAAGCTTTTACTGGTTGTCCTTTCTTTTTTGTTTGCTTTTTTATAGATAGAAAACTTTCCGCTAATCCATGTCCAATGTTAAAAATCCTTGAATTAAATTTTTTCAAACGATCTATAATTATTTCGCAGGTCGTAAAAATAATGTCTGCTGTGTTGGCTATTTCTCTTTCAAGATGCGTGTAATGTACATCCACCGGATGGTATATTTTAAGATCGGCTTGAAATAAGTTGAGATTCTGAAACCGGAAAGGATCAAATGACCAGGCAATGTCCAAGGTATTGAAATTACCAAGTTTTTTTATAGTATTTATTGTTATGGAATTGAAAAAATCACGCAAGAATTTTGGTAACCGGTTTACGCCTCTGACTCTTGGTTTATAATCGATAATTGTAAGATTACCATTGATATTGGATATATTATTTCTTGAGGATGGGGGATTCAGGAAATAGACCTGATTATTTTTTGAGAGTTCCAGCGCATAGTGATGTTTTGAGACATGGTTGGGGCCCCAGGATTCTGGAGAAATAATTAAAATCGATTTATGAAGTAACTTCAAATGTATTTTTTATTGATAAAATAAACGAATTATAATTTTTTTCTGCATCAAATTTATGCACAAATGATTCAATGATATCCTTTTTATTAAAGGGGTTTTCTATTAAAATTGCTCTAATTGCCTTTTGTATTTCTTCAGCATGTAACGAAGGATCAACCAATATTCCATTATTTCTAGTTAAAATTTCCGGGATTCCGTTTATATTGGGTGCCAGAACAGGTATCCCAAAACTAATAGCCTCGATTATGGATACTGGTAATCCTTCGCTTTCAGAAAGATTAATAAATAAA
>CAZYDB010000167.1:0-9591 GCA_964645995.1 uncultured Roseivirgaceae bacterium | reverse complement strand
AATTATTAATTATTAATTATTAATTAAAAAAAGTCTCCTCTTAGCCCTAACACCTAACACCTAACACCTAACTCCTAACTCCTAACTCCTAACTCCTAACCGCTAATTCCTGCCACCTTCAATCCTCAATCCTCAATCCTCCATCCACATTCCTCCATCCTCATTCCTCAATCCTCATTCCTCAATCCTCCCTCCTCAATCCTCCCTCCTCCATCCTCATTCCTCAATCCTCCCTCCTCCATCCTCCCTCCTCCATCCTCCCTCCTCCATCCTCACCCCCCCTTCACCTATTAATACCACGTTGGGCTAACGATCATACTGGAAAAATAGGGATACGGGAAAAAGAGGAAACGCATGGATAGTAAACGGATCAACTGATAACTGGCAATCGGTGAACTGATGTTTTTTTTCATTTCCTGAGCCTGCCAAAATAATCCTTTGCTGCTCTTTTGACGACCGGAGCCAGAAGCAGCGCCGATATCATCGTGGGAATAGCCATCAGGGCATAGACTCCGTCAATTAAACTGATGAGCACATCCAGGGAAGTCATGGCCGCCAGGAAGATGCCCCCCAGGTAAATATAATTGTATATCTGTCTGTTTTTCGCATGAAATACAAAGCTGAAACATTTTGTGCCATAATAGGGATAGGCAAATAAGGTAG
The DNA here is from genome assembly GCA_964645995.1 of uncultured Roseivirgaceae bacterium. GTDB lineage: Bacteria > Bacteroidota > Bacteroidia > Cytophagales > Cyclobacteriaceae > JAGTVG01. Next base: position 8,928 of record CAZYDB010000167.1, on the reverse strand, counting down.
TCAACGCAAAAAAGACCACACAGATCATCAGCAGATTAGTACCAAATCCGGGAAGCGCCTGTTCGAAGGCAGTAGCAGTAAGTGTGATGCCGTCCGAGCCCGGTTGTTGCCATACGCCGGTGATGATCAGGGATAAAGCAGTAAGGGTGCATACGATAAGGGTGTCGAGTGCGGGTCCCATCATTGCCACCAGTCCTTCCCGGACCGGCTCATTGGTCCTGGCGGCACTGTGGGCCATAGGGGCCGTGCCCAGGCCTGCTTCATTGCTGAAAGTGCCTCTTTTGATACCCGTAATGATCAATTGTCCGAGGGCGCCTCCAAGAACCGCCTTGCCGGTGAAAGCATCACTGAAGATAAGCTTAAATGCCGGCAGGATATTGTCAGCATGAACGATAAGTATCAGGAATACTGCAAAAAAATAGGTGATCACCATGACCGGTACGATCCTGCCCACCACCTTACCGATCCTTTTAATGCCTCCGAAGATAACCATCCCGGCGGTCAGGGTAAGGGACAAACCGATAATTGCGTTGACGGCTAGCGGGTTTTCAACACCTGCCGGCTCAAGATATAGTTCCCTGACGGCCTGTGTGAATTGGTTGACCTGGAAAAGGGGAAGGACGCCGATCATCCCGGTCAGGGAAAAAAAGACTGCCAGTGGTTTCCATTTTTTGCCTAATCCTACCGTTATGATATACATCGGGCCTCCCTGCAACCGGCCGTATTCATCCTTTTTGCGATACATAACCGCCAGTGTACAGGTGAAAAATTTGGTGGCCATGCCAACAAATGCGCTTACCCACATCCAGAAAACAGCGCCGGGACCGCCTGTGGCTATGGCTACGGCAACACCACTGATATTTCCCATCCCTATGGTTGAAGCAAGTGCCGTTGATAATGCCTGGAAATGGTTGATGTCACCGGGATCGGTATCTATATCATATTTTCCGGATAATATCTTCACCGCATGTCCGAAATATCTGAAAGGAACCAGCCCTGAATAGATGAGAAAGAAGAAACCGCCGCCGATCAGAAGGAAAAGGAGCGGAAGTCCCCAGATGAAATTACTGAATTCAATAATGTAATGCCCCAATACGTTAGCTATTAAATAATCAGTAAATTTGAATATTTATTGATAATATTGCTGTTACATCCATCCGTTAAAAATATTGATTATTTTATAAAATCAAGGGTAAAAACCTTTTTTATAATGTGATTTGATTTTTGTCAAGGGTTAATTGAACACATTTGAGATGAGATATCCACTATTATATGCATTGATCATTATTATGATCTTTTCCGTCAGTTGTAAAAGACGATATTCATTTGAACCCAGGGGCCTAACCATTTTCGAGAGAATTACCCATGAGAGAACGGATAATGAACAGATGGAAAGTTTTATCGACAGCCTGATTCTGCGCATGACCCTTTCAGAGAAGATCGGACAGATGACCCAGTTGAATGAATCCTACTTCTATCCTGAAAGTTCCGGATCCGTAGATCGGATCTCTGCGATTGACAGTGCTGCATTTGTTGATGTGATCGGTGAATATCAGATAGGATCGATATTGCTGGGAGGGGCGCGCCATGCTGATGAATGGTATGCGCTGAACCTGGAACTACAACGGCTGAACCTTGCTCATTCAGCCAACAGGATACCGTTGATCTTTGCTATCGATCATGTTCATGGAAGCAATTTCCTTAAGGAAGGAACGGTCTTCCCCCATCAACTCAACCTTGGCGCTACCTTTAACCCGGACTTTGCCTTCCAGATGGGGCGATTCACTGCTGAAGAGGCTGCCCCTTTGGGTCATCACTGGAATTTTGCACCGGTATTGGACGTTGGTGAAAATAAATTATGGCCGAGACTGTATGAAACATACGGAGAAGACACCTATCTGACTTCCAGAATGGCAGTTGAATATATTAAAGGTGTTCAGGATACTCTAATCGGAACCTTCAGGATGGCAGCCTGTGCCAAGAATTTCATTGGTTATTCGATTCCAATATCAGGATGGGACAGGACCCCTGTCGAAATTTCGGAGCAACGATTACAGGAGGTATTTGTTCCTCCTTTTGAAGAGGCCATAGAGGCCGGGTTGCTTACGGTAATGGTTAATTCCGGCGAGATCAATGGCGTCCCGGTGCATTCGTCCTATGATTATCTGACCCGTATGTTGCGGGACCAATTACAATTCAAGGGTGTGGTGATCACTGATTATCAGGATATCATCAAACTGCATCAAAACCACCGGATCACTGAAAATGAAAAAGAATCTACATTTACAGCAATCATGGCCGGCATAGATGTGGCTATGACACCCGGTTCCGTAGCATTCTGTAACTATGCAAAAGAACTTCTACAGGAAGACCGGATCCAAGAGGAAAGGATCGATCTCTCAGTAAGAAGAATACTGAGATTAAAATATAAGCTTGGTTTATTCGATAATCCTTTTCCTTCGGAAGCCTATTATGACAGGATAGGATCAGCGAAAGCACATAAAGTTGCAAGAGCGGCTGCCACAGAATCTATTGTCCTCCTGAAAAATGACAATAATCTCCTCCCATTAACAAGACCTGTCCGGCTGGTAGTTGCGGGAGTAAACGCTGACTCCAGGATGGCTTTATGCGGCGGATGGACCTATTCCTGGCAGGGAAATGATGAAACATTGTACCCCGATACCATGAAAACGGTTGTGGAGGCACTGGAAGAGGCGTTTGATAATGGCAGGATTATTCATACCACCCCAGGCGGACTTTCCTGGCATGCCCGGACGGCTGATGCATTGATAATTGTAACGGGAGAACAGCCGTATGCCGGAGGATGGGGCAATGTCAATGACCTCAATCTTCCTGATGAAGAGATTGAATTGATTGAAACTGCCCTGGCCACCGGTAAGCCGGTGATTCTGATCCTGCTGGAAGGGCGGCCGCGCATAATCAAGGGACTTTTTGATGAATGTGATGCTGTTTTATTTGCAGGCTTACCCGGGATGTTCGGGGCAGAAACAATTGCCGGTATTCTAAAGGGAAGAATCAATCCAAGTGCGAAAATGCCGGTTACCTATCCCTATAGCACGGGAAATATAATTCCCTATAATCATAAACATACCGTTGCATCAAGTCTTAATACCTTTAACCAGGAAACAAGCCGTTATACCATAGGTGAATTCGGAACCGGTAAAAGTTATACCACATTTTCCTATACGGAATTGAATTTAAGTGATACCATCATCCTGGAAAATGAAAAAATAGAAGCCAGCGTGATTGTAAAGAATACAGGTCAACGGGAAGGAAAAGAAGCTGTTTTATGGTTCATTTCAGACGAAGTAGCTTCCATCACACGACCGGTAAAACAACTTAAATCTTTTGAGAAAAAATTTCTTCTTCCGGGTGAGTTGAAGGAATATAAATTCGTTATTGATCCCCGTGAACATCTGGGCTTCCCTGATGAGAATGGGAATATTAATCTTGAACCCGGTTATTACATGCTTTCCGCCGGTCCCTTAATAGCCAGATTTCAACTTGCTGAATAAGGTACAATCCTAATGAATGGTATAATAGCCTGACCAGATGTGATCGGCCCAGGTTACGGAAGTGTTCATTAATGAACACTTTTCTTTTGAATTTAATTCATGTATGTAATTGATAATCAAGCTAATTAAAAGTTTGGCACATGGTTAGAAGAAGTCTTAATCAGACAAACTAAATATGAGCCATGAAAAGATTTTTAATAACTTCTATTTTCGCTGCAGCAGTCATAACTTATGCTTTGGGAGGAACCCAGCATCAGATGAAGAATAAGAAAAACATCTCCATGGCTGAACAGGATTTTAATGATTGTGCTGGAAACAGGCCTGAAAGCCGGTATGATATTAACAACAATTTTTATTTTCCCGAGATCATTATTATAGATTTCCTGGGGAATAAACTGGCATGCGGTGACCGCGATAATGAAATTATCAGGGAAATGATAAAGATGTCTGATTATATCGCTGAGATCCATGAGACGTATTATTACCGGATGGAGGAATCAGTCATTCGTTCAGGCGCTTTTTTCGTCATTGAATAGCATCAGGGATAATGAGAGGATTGGTTGATCAGGGTTTTATCGCAACTCACCTCAAATTCAGGTTGAAAAGTTGTATGATGAATATCATGCCTGTCAATTAAATGGTTTCGCATTTTAACCATCACATGACAGGCTTCACTGATCGGAAGATTTTTATTGAACTCTACATGCGCTTCGAACATAATCTCTTCATCATTCAATTGCCAGGCATGGGCATGATGAATATTTCTGATCTCTTCAAAACCAGATAATTCGCCGGCTATTTTTTCAATATCCACTCCTTCCGGGGTAAACTGCATCAGTACTTTCAAGCTTTGGCTGACAAGTTTCCATCCAAAAACGATCAGGTAAACGGCTATAAGGACGGATAATACAGGATCAATCACGGTAATGTCGAAAAAATAGATAGCTGCTCCGCCTGCCAGGACCGCTATAGATGAAAGCATATCCGTAAAAAGATGCAGATAAGCCGATCGTAAATTCATATTTGACCGGGAGCCTTTATAAATGACCAGCACACTCAGGCCGTTCATGACGATACTGAAGCTTGCCATTACCATCACAATAACTGGATCAATATCCTCTTCCGGTGAGAAAAATATCCGGTCCACCGATTCATAAATAATGTAGGCAGCGACGATCAGGAGGAAGAAAGAATTGATAAAGGCTGCAATAATTTCTGCTCTTTTGTATCCAAAGGTTTGCCGGGCTGTAGATTTCTTTTTTGTAAGATTATTAGCAATGTAACTGATCAATAGACTGGATGTATCACTGAAATTATGGAAGGCATCCGAAAGAAGGGCCAATGAATTGGCAAAAACAGCCCCAATCACCTGAGCCACAGTGATCAGCAGGTTTAATACTATCGTAATCACCAGCTTCCTGCCGCGGAGATTGATATGATCGTGTATATGACCTGAATGATTTTTCATAAGATCAGGGAAAGGATTGTGAAAATAACTTATAATTACTGAATTCGCGGAGCACATGATTAAAATCGATCTCCCCATGCACGGTATGCAGGTCATCGTACTGAGCCTGACCGATCATCGGCAAGCTAAGGAGTCCCGCCATAAAGAAAATACCCAAAAGAAAATATTTCATACCTGAATATTATTTACCAAAAAAAGTGGTCACTGACCCGGCAGGTGCTTCAAAGATGATTATGCCATCCTGAACATTAAAATTACCTATATGACTGTAAAGCATTTTTTCATCCTCGGTTGTTTGATAGGCTTCAAAAAGCCGATTATCGCTTCCACTGATGGCGATAGAGACCTTCTTGTCATCCCCGCTCCAGTTTACTGCCACGATAGCATCGGCATTGTCTGTTCCATGGGCGGCAAAGGCGATCATCGACACCTGGGTATCCATCGACATGGTCCGGGCAACGGCCATGCCAGGTTGGCCGGCACGTGTGATCTGCTTGTAGAAATAATAGCCCCGGCGCACCTCATAACTCCCATCTTCCCTAACTGTAAAGGCAGACCCGGGATTGGGATCACCGCCCACCCAAAGTGATGGACGCTGGATCCCGGCCCAGGGGATGATGCCGTTCACCTTCGTGGAATAAATGTTGCCGTGCATCTCTTTTATGTTTTTAGCATCCATATTACTCCAACTGGTTGAAGTTACCCAGGCCTTTAACATAGGCCGCTTTTCACGGAGCAGATCGATTCCCTGGGAAGTATGCGGACCGAACCACCGGTTGGTATATCCCCCGGAATAGAAACCGTGACTGGTGATCAGGCCTAGCTTGCGTAGAGCCTCATCATCCCTGTAAATATAATCGGCATAACCCCACCGGGAGAACCGGTACCAGTTGGTGGGCTCCCCGTTGGTCACTCCGACCATGCCCAGCCCACGTACATCCATCTTTTCACGCATCAGCTTGATGAACTCGACCACCTGCTCGGGGGGCCAATACATATTATAATCATGGCCTTCCCCTATGTTGCCATGGGAACCATCGGCAGGCCATCGCCACCAGTCCTCTCCCTCATTATGCAGGGAGATGTACTTCACCGGGAACCCTTCCTCCTCTCTCAGAAAACGAACCCAATCGATCATATAGTCGCAGAGCTCGTCCTTCATAGCCGGGTCCAGGTCACGGCCCCGCAGGAATTTTTGCTGTGTCGCCCAGGCCGGCGGGCCATACAGGGTGGTGATGATCTCCAGATCGGCACCCCGCGATCTGGTTGTCTTTAAGCCTTCCCTGACGAATTCCCGCATGTTGGCAGTGGTTCTCGTATGGTTGAAAGGAGCTTCTGGATCGAATTGGTGCCAAGGATCGTAAAACATCTTGACGAGGCCCACCTTCAGGCCATCATCACCAAAAATCAGGTCGGTGATGGCTGCCTTTTCCTGTTCATCCAAAAGGCTGAACCCACCGTACTCCTGCGGGTCTTTATCATAATCCATGGTCTGCGCCGTTTCTACATAATTAAAACCGAAACCATCCCATTCCCGGATCGGCTCATCGAAATAGACTTCCGTACGGATCGCTGTGTAGTTTTCTGTCTGTGCTTTTAAGGAGGAATAAAAACATCCATTGGAAATAAAAAAAAGAATAAGTAAAAATTTCATCCCCCAGGAATTGTGATCTCTTGTGTTCATAAAAAAAAATTATGCGTTAGAAATAATTATTTATGTTTTTACCCTGCAAAGCAGGTGTTATTTCTGTTGGCCATGATTGTCCGATCACTCCGCTACCGGCAGCCATACCCTGAATTCATCGATTCCGGGATCCAGACTTCCGGCCGAAGCATAATCAACCAAAGTGATCATTGTATTTATTCCATTAACCAGACCCGGCACGCTAAATAAAACCTGCGGACTTTCCTGATCAGAAGCAGTTTGCATGGGGTGCAGCACAGGATCTTCATCGAATTTAATCCTGGTTGCATCAACCGGTGTTCCATACCTGGAATCAATCGCAAGGACCAGGGGCCCATATTTAACCGCTATTCTTGGCTCTTCATTGATATCGGCCTGCTGATAACCGGCCCTCATCTCCAGGTTCAGTACCAGCGTTGTTCCTGAAGAAGACCATAGCTGATCGATGAGCAGATATCCATTGCTTTCATCAGCAATAACAGGTTGAGCGTCTATTGATATGGCAGTTTTATCACACCAGCCTGGTTTTCGCAGGAGAAGTCTGAATTTCAAATCCTTTTCGGGCTTTACCGTTATAATTATATTTCCATTCTTCGGATAAGCGGTTTCCTGTTCAATTGATACCCCGGTATCATTAATCATAACGGAAGTGGTTGATGAAGTAAACAGGTTGACGGCAAGTTCACCGTCTGATTGCATATAGATATAATCCGGGAGGCGGGATAAAATGCGCATACCCCGGTAACGGCAACAGCTATAAGCTCCAGGATCCTTTTCATGTATTTTATGGCCAATATTTCCCTGGTAATATGAAAAATCATGCCCGTCCAGCGCTTGCGAGCCAATCAGGTGATTATAAAGTGTTTTTTCCAGTTCATCAAAATATTTGCTTTCCCCGGTAAACAGCGCCAGTTCAGCATTTAATTTCATCCAACCCATAGCTACGCAGTTTTCATTCGGGCGCATGTCGTTGGTCATATCAATCGGCGTATTCCCCAGATGATTCCAGTTTTCTCCGATTGTCCCATTCCCGGTGATCCGGATTTGCGTTTCCTTTAAATTGCGCCAGTAATTCTTCGTTGCCAGCAGATATTTTTCTTCTCCGGTTATCTGATACATTTTTAAAATCCCGAAATAAATATTAAACATCTCGATGCCTTTTGTGCACCCCATCATAAAATTGATTGCCCAGAATTTAGCTTTAGTAGGTATGGAGATCACCTGTATGGATGAATTTTCAAGCCTGTCGATGATATATCCGGCAAAATCCAGGTATAATTTCTTCCCGGTAATCATATAGAGGTGGGCCATCTCCTCAAGAATGGTGGCATGCTGTATGCCTTGGTTCAAGCCAAACAGCAGATCAAGCGTGTCCGTTTCAAGATAAGCAGCAGCAATGTAGTCCGCACATTTTTTTGCTGCCTCCAGAGCCGCTTCATTTCCTGTGGCCTGGTGTTGTGCCAACAATCCCTTGATCATGAAATTCTGGTTCCAGACACTGAAGGTATAATCGAATTCCAGGCCTTCATGATAAGAACCCAGGTATCCATCTGACCTTTGTTTTTCCAATACGGTAACCAGCACATCTTCATTACGCTTTCTGATCTCTTCATTCCCTGAAGCAGCAAAGAGCAGTGGACCTGACGTGAGCCAGTGGCCCAGGAATTCCGGCTCCGCATACCAGGGATCATGGGTTTCTGCATATATGTTTTTTAGTTCTTCAGGATCAATTTTCAGGTATAGGTTGTCAATATTTTTTCGACAGCGATCGGCCAGCAGACCTCCCGTAAGCCGCGTTTGACCGGCCGGAATAAATGTAAAAGCAGGCGGGGCTTTAAGTTGGGTTTTCGAACTATTATCGATGGGGGTGTCTGGACGACAGCCTGATAGAAGGACCATAAATCCGGCGATAGTGAAATAATATAAAAGCGCTTTCATATACATGGAGGATCATAAATTTAAGAAAACAGGATTATTAATCTAAAATAACCCAAAAAAATCATAAGTTTATCATCCCGCGGGCGTTTTAGCCAAGCTATTGATTATTAACAAAGAGACCTGCTAAAAGATCACTAATGAGGGGGGATGGAGGATGGAGGATGGAGGATGGAAGGTGGCAGGAATTAGCGGTTAGGTGTTAGGTGTTAGGTGTTAGCTGTTAGGTGTTAGGTGTTAGGGCATAGGTGTTAGGTGTTAGGTGGTAGGTGTGAGGGCTAAGAGGAGACTTTTTTTAATTAATA
>CAZYDB010000166.1:0-9718 GCA_964645995.1 uncultured Roseivirgaceae bacterium | reverse complement strand
ATTATATCGTTAAAAAATGTGGATAAACTTGAAAAAATGTGGATAAATTCTTGACTTTTAAATTTATTTTTTTTGTGATATTTCAAGTCGCATTTTTATAGTTTTATCAGGCATTTACCTCAAAAAATTTACATTGCTATAATACAGGTCTTTCATTATTTTTCAGGGATTGATTTATTGATATTCTTCATCTTTTCATAGACAAATAAAAAACCCTATTTTTAGGAAAAATTAAACCCTTGAGAAAAAAAACGCTCAGGCTCAGGATTTCATTTATTACCGGGTTCATTGGCTGGGTGCTGATGACCTCAGTAAGCCTGATCATTGTATTTTCGAGATCGAACGAGATAAAACATGGCATTCCTGATGAATTACCCTACATATTTTACCTTATATTCTTTACCTCTGTTTACCTGTTTTATAAGATCCGGTTAAGCCGTTTAAAGGATGTTAACCTTCAGGATCTTTTATGGAGAGTATTCGTCACCGGTCTTATTGCAACGGTGGTTTCGCTGATCTTTAAAATAATCGAATCACTCATTATATCCCACAGGATTGGCGAGAACCCGCTGCTGATCAATTTCAATAATAGTATCCATCTTGGCGTGGTAACCGCTTTTTTCATCTCTACGATGATCGTCTGGGAAAAATTCATCTTCTACCAGAAAACCAAGCGGCTGATCATCTCCTGGCGGATATTTGAATATATTATTCTGTTCTCCCTATTGATCCCCCTTTTTAACATTATCCCGCCATTCACCATTTATTATCTGATCTTTCTGGGCATCATGCTTTTAACAGGAATATATTTTTCTGCAAATCTGAAATGGGTAGCGTATCTCAATTTCAAGCAGAAGTGGAAGAGCATCCTGCTATTTGCATTGATCATTATATATCTCTTCTACTTTATTATTCAGCTTTATAACAAATCCATGGAGCAGGCAGACGTGCTTATTATCGATGGATTCTTCAATATCACGGTCACCAGTTTGTGGATATTTATTTTCCTTTATGCTTTCATCTCCGTGCTGGTCATATTATTCAATCTGCCCACTTCTTCTGTATTTGAGAAGAAACTGGAGGAGATCATCAACTTCCAACGGTTGAGTCAATCCAGGAATACGGGTAAAAATGAGGAAGAAGTGTATGATATCCTTCTCGACAGCTCCGTCAGTGCCGTCCTTGCCGATGCCGCATGGCTTGAGGCCAACAAGCCCGTAGATAAAGATTACAGAAGACTCACGCACCGGATCTCGGCAGAAGAGATTAACCAGGTAAAGGAGAAGATCACGCACAGCCGGACCCGGCAGATCGTAAGTTCCGACCCCATCAAAAACCTGAAATCGGATCGTTATATCGCAAGCATCCGAAATCACCGTTTCAGATCGGTACTGGTTTTCCCTATCTTTGTACAGAATGAAAGCATCGGCTCAATGGTGCTGCTGAAAGAGATATCCGATGGTTTTAACGAGGAAATGATCAATGTGATAAGAACCTTTGTCAACCAGGCCTCCATATCTATCGAAAACTTTAAGCTGATTGAAGCAGCAATAGAGAACGAACAGTATAAAAAAGAACTCAATATTGCGAAAGCTGTTCAAAGGAGCCTTCTCCCTTCCCGGCTGGACCATAGTCAATTCTTCGACATAATCGCTTATTCGAAGTCGGCCGATGAAGTCGGGGGCGATTATTATGATATATTCAAGGTAGATGAGAACCGGACCATTGTTATTATCGGAGACGTATCAGGGAAGGGTACCTCCGCAGCATTCCATATGTCACAATTAAAGGGTATCTTCCATAGCCTGGTGCAACTGGACCTTTCTACCTGTGAATTCATGGTATACGCGAATAAAGCGCTTGCCAAGGGGCTTGATAAAAGCTCCTTCATCACGGCTTCCATCTATTTCATCGATAAACAATCCGGCACCATAGAGTTCTGCAGGGCAGGTCATTGTCCGACTCTTTTTTATCAGAATAAAAAGAAAGAGGCAACCTATTATACAGGAAAAGGTCTCGGGTTAGGCATTTTAAGAAACAATGAATTTCAGAAATACGTTAACAATGATAGAATATTTTTTGAGCAAGAGGATCTGTTGGTGCTTTATACGGATGGTATAACGGAGGCCAGGAATTATAAAGATGAAGAATTTGGATATGAACGGCTAAAAAAACTCATCCTTGAAAATGCCGGTCAACCGCCTGAAAAAATAAAAGAAAGCATAATTGATGCCTTATATATGTATTGCAAAACAAATGCACCAAATGATGATTATACACTGATTATAATAAAGTTTAAATAATAAATCTAAACCAACATTTTTTTATAGCGTTAATAACCATGATAACAATTCAAACATATCAGATCGAAGATTTTCATATCGTTAAAATAATCGGAGAAATTGATGCCAGTTCATCAATTCATCTGGATAATAAATTGGGGGAATCTATCAAGGCTAATAAGAAAATACTGGTCGACTGTGAAGACCTTCAATATATATCGTCTGCAGGATTAGGTGTTTTTATGTCGTATATCCATGAGATGGAGGAGAGTCAAGTTAAAATGGTATTATTCGGCCTGAGTAATAAAGTAAAAAATGTATTCCAGATTTTAGGGCTGGATCAGTTAATTAATATGGTAGATACTAAAGAGGAAGCAAAGCAGTTGGTGAATGCATTATAATTATAAAGTTCCTTGTCAGAAAAAGAAATTGGTCGACATCAGGTATTTTCTAAATGATGTACTCAAAAACCATCTCGATTCTGAAATTGACATAAACTCCATGGTACTGGCAGTGGATGAAGTCTGTGCCAACCTTATGATCCATTCGCACCAGTGTAATCCGGATAAATGTATCGAGTTGTTTGTACATATCGAAAATGGTGAGATCATCTTTGAAATAAGGGATTCAGGCAATGGTTTTAATATCACCAACTATAAAGAACCTTCGATCCGGGAGATCATTACAGAAAAGAAAAAAGGCGGACTTGGCCTGATGCTTGTCAGAAGGATCATGGATAATGTAGAATTCATTAAACATAAAAACAGCAATATTTACCGGCTAAGCAAGAAACTTCCCTTCAATTAATCCGCAAATACCTCCGGTTGACTCCAATCGGCAAGAATTTTTTATGTAAAATTGCGTTTACATTCAAACATGGAATGGAATGATCCGAATTATTCTTTTTCTCAATTTCTTACTCATTGCCGGGGGCTGTATGATGGTCCGGAACGGTAACTCCGGGCAGGCCTATGTTTTTACAATTGAAGACCGCCCGGTCAGCAAGGAAGAATTCCTTTATAACCTTGATAAGAACAATTATGAGAGAGATTCCCTGATCTCCAGAGCGGAAATTGATGAATACCTTGATCTTTACATCAACTTCAAACTAAAAGTCTATGAAGCCCGTCAACTGGGAATTGATACCACCCGGGCATTCATTGATGAATTCAACACCTACAAGGATCAGTTAACTGAATCCTATTTCAAAGATGATTCCGTGATCGATGCCATGGTCAGGACCGCCTATGAAAGAATGAAAACGGAAGTTAGCGCTTCCCATATCCTGATTCGCATCAATAATTCATCGGATCCGGCCGACACTTTGAAAGCTTTCAATAAAGCACAGGAAGTCTATCAGAAAACATTGGAAGAAAATAATTTCAACCGCCTGGCCCTTGCATTCTCAGAGGACCCTTCAGTAATTAACAACAAGGGATACCTGGGTTATTTTACGGCCCTTCAAATGATCTATCCTTTTGAGGAAGCCGCTTTCAATACCCCGGTTGGCGGTGTCTCCGCCCCTGTAAAAACCCGGTTTGGCTACCATATCCTCAAGGTTCATGACAGAAGGCCCTCCAGAGGAAAAGTGCAGGTGGCGCATATCATGCTTCATAATAATCCTAACGCATCGAAAAAGGATTCACTCCTCACTGTTAATAAAATTAATGCTATCCATGACTCGGTAACCAGCAAGAACAACTGGGAGTACTACTGCAGAAAATATTCGATGGATCAAAGTACCCGGAGCAGCGGCGGCGTCCTTGCTCCCTTCGGGACCGGCCGGATCGTAGCCAGCTTTTCAGAAGCTGCTTTCGCCCTGGAAAACCCGGGCGACATCAGTGAACCGGTACTCACCCCTTCAGGTTGGCATATCATCAGGCTGATTCAAAAGATCCCTCTTGAATCTTTTGAAGAACTGCAAAATGAGATCACCGGCAAGGTGAAACAGGATGCCAGGGCAAGCCGCAGCCAGGACTTGCTGATAAGGCGACTGAAAAAGGAAAATAAATTTGTGATGAATAAAATTATTAGTGAACAGGTAGATCATTATGCTGACAGCAGTCTGATCCAAGGTTTCTGGAGTTATGATTCTACGGATACATTTCTGGACTTCATCCTTTTTACGATTAATGATACCCCGTTCCCGGTTTGGGATTTCTTTGACTTTGTGAAAAAAAATCAAAGACCTAATCCAAAAGCCTCTCCGGTATTTTATCTTGACCAGTTGTTGGAAGAATTTACCGGACAGGCAATTATTCAATATGAAAAAGACCACCTCGCAGAAAAGAATATTGAATACAGGATGCTGGTGAATGAATACAGGGAAGGGATCCTCCTTTTCGAACTGATGGACAGGAAGGTGTGGACACGGGCTATGGAAGACACTACCGGCCTTGAAGCTTTTTATAAAAATAATATAAACAAATACCTGTGGAAGGAGCGGCTGAAGGCAACAATCTTTAAAACCGATGATCTTGAAAATATCCGGAGAATCAGAGAATTGCTTGAAAAGCCTTTCTATTTCCTGGATACACTAACCATTACTCTGGACCCTGTTGACCTTTATTCCCCCGGCAATATTTTTAAAAACCCTGTGGTTGATTCACTTTATAACCTGGCGGCAGGTAAGGATGACTTCCGGCTTGCCTTTTCATTACCCACCCCGGAAGATTCGGCAAGGATCATTTCGTGGCTCCTGGAAAATAAGCATGATACTGCTCAGTTTATCCTAAGCGCCTCAGTAAAGTCCGCCGGAAGTATTCGCCTGGTATCAACCGCGAAAAAAGACCTTAACAGACTTATTAATGATAATTCAATCGTAAATTTGCAAATTGAATCGGGTCTCTATGAAATAGGCGATCATGAGATAATCGATCGGGTCGACCGGGAAACCGGAATTCAGGAACTATCGATCGAAACGGATGAGTATATCGTTTTTATTGAAGAAGTGGTCCCACCGGTCGTAAAGAAGCTTGAAGAAACGAAAGGGGCTGTAATTTCCGACTATCAGAACTTCCTTGAAAAGGAATGGCTGATAGAATTAAAAGAAAAATATAACGTTGATATAAATAATGACGTTTTAAAAGAGATTTATTACGAATTTGAAGAATCTTAAATACATCATCCCGTTCCTTATCATCCTGTCCGGATGTGACCTGATTGATTTCAGGGAAGGAAAATCGGGTATTAAATTCAAAGACAACGGGGAGATCAAACCTGTAGCCAGGGCTCATGATCAATACCTGTATGCCTCGGACCTGGAAGGACTGATACCGCCGAATATCTCGCGGGCCGACAGTGCCAACCTCGTTGAAAGGTATATCAAAAGCTGGATCAATAAACAACTGGTCATTCGGGAAGCTTCCGATAAATTAAACCTGGAAGAAGCCGAGATAGAGCGTAAAGTGCTTGACTACCGCTATGCATTGTTAATCCATGAATACCAGAAATCCTTTATACAGGAGCAAATCAGGAAGGAAGTCGCCGAAGAAGAAGTAAACAAATATTACGAAGATCATAAAGACAACTTTCAACTCAGGCAGAATATTATTAAATGCAGGTTCGTGAAGCTCCCTCAGGAAGCGCCCAGGCTGAATATTTTCAAACGACTGATGCAATCTGATGACCCGAAGCAACTGGAGGAACTACGGTCATACTGTTATCAGTACGCTTCCACCTTCCATCTTGATTCGATATGGATCAACTTTGATGAGGTGATCCAAAACACGCCGCTGGCCAACAATGATAACAAAATAGCCTTTTTGAAAAATAACTCCTATTACGAAACCACCGATGATCATTTTCATTACTTTCTGAAGATCATGGATTATAAGATCTCCGATGAGATCTCCCCGCTGGAATGGGTAAGGGATGATATTCAGAAAATTATTATCAATAAAAGAAAAGTTAAGATAGCCAAAGAACTAGAAGCAGGAATTTATGAGCGAGCAGAGAAAAATAACGACTTTGAGATATTTAATTAGTTTTATCCTGGCTGTTTTATACCTTGCTCCGGCTCAGGTATATTCCCAGGCCCGGAAGGGCCAGGTCATCGACATGATCGTTGCAAAGGTTGATGATTATGTCGTACTCAAGTCGGATCTTGATAAAGCCTACCTCGAATACACTTCCAGGGGCAACGAGGGGGGTGAAGAGGTGAAATGCGGCATTCTTGAGAGCCTGGTGGTCAATAAGCTCCTTGTGGCTAAGGCCGAAATAGATTCGGTTGAAGTCTTTGATGAGGAGGTTCAGATGAACCTGGACCAGCGGATGCAGGTGATCATCGCGCAGATAGGATCGGAGCAACGGTTGGAAGAATATTATGGTAAATCGGTGGAAGAATTTGAAGAGGAGCTGTTTGATGACATCAGGGAACAGCTCGTTGCTGACAAAATGCAGCGTACCATCACCTCTGAAGTTGATATTACGCCATCTGAAGTTAAGAAATTCTTCAACAATATTCCCGGGGACAGCCTGCCTTTTCTGTCAACAGAAGTGTCGGTAGGCCAGATCGTAAAAATTCCTGAAGTAGGCACCAACCAGAAAGAAAAGTCCAGGCAGGAAATCCTTGATATCCGGCGTCGAATATTAAAGGGCCGGGATATGACCAGTGAATATGGTGACTGGACGCTTGAATTTGCAGATAATGATCAGTTTATTCTTACTGATAAAAACGAACAAACCTATTCCGGAACCTGGAAATATGATGCCAATAACCGGCTGATGACCCTGGAGCTGAATGAGATCAGCTTTGATGCCAATGAATTTCAGAATACCTGGAAGCTTAATAAACAAGGGGCTGACAGCCTGCATTTCCAGAATGCCGATATCAATAACAGTTCTCAGTTCTACCTGGTGAAATCCGGAAGTGCCGGGAAGGCATCCCCTGTGATCACCCGGGACTTCCTGAAAGGCCAATGGAAGGTAGTTAAGTTCAATGCTAACGGAGAAAGTTTTGCCGCCCTTGCCAGGGAGTTCTCCGATGACCCGGGGTCTGCCAAAGCCGGCGGCGAACTGGGTTATGCTGCCAGGGGAACCATGGTCCCTGAATTCGAGGCGGCGGCAATGCGCATGAAACCAGGGGAAATATCACAACCCATTGAAACGGATTTCGGCTATCACCTTATACAACTGATCGACCGCCGGGGGAACGAATTTAACGCCCGGCATATACTGGTCAGACCTGATTTTTCAGCGCTCGATTTTCAAACGGCGGAAGAATTCCTCGATAGTTTAAGGACGTTGATCTTAAATGACAGCCTTGTTTTTGAAAAATCGGCCAAAGAATATTCTGATGATGACGAAACTGCCGGAAATGGCGGTTTCCTGATTGATGCCACCGGCTCCTCCAGTGTATCGGTAGAAGACCTTGACCCGGTGATCTTTTTCACCATTGACACCATGGAAGTGGGCGAGATATCAAAGCCCCTCCGCTACAGGATGCGTGATGGTAAGGAAGCGGTGCGGATCCTTTATTATAAAGCTAAAATCAGCCCGCATCAGGCCAGTTTAAAGGAAGATTACCAGAAGATCAAACTGGCGGCCTTAAATCAGAAGAAACAGCGGATCCTTGACAACTGGTTCGATGAAGCTAAAAATGAAGTATTCATCCAGATCGATGATGAATATAAACCCTGTGCCATTCTTCAGGGTACCCGCTGACGAGGCTTGTGATATTTTCCCCTTTTATTTAATCAGATCTGTGTATATTCGAAAACGAGGTGATCTTTCCGATCAAAAACAAGAAGTCAAATGAAGGAATTTAAATCAGAAGTTGAAGCAGCGGACAGTCTGTATCAATCATTTCAGAAATTAAGCGGGGAGATAGCTAAGATCGTAATTGGCCAGGATGAAGTGATCAAGCTGGTCCTAACGTCGATCTTCTGCCAGGGCCACAGCCTGCTGGTAGGGGTTCCCGGACTTGCCAAGACCTTGCTCATTAAAACGATATCGGAAGCGCTGCATTTATCCTTCAACCGTATACAGTTCACGCCAGACCTGATGCCCTCGGATATCCTGGGATCAGAAACACTCGATATCAACCGTAACTTCCAGTTTATCAAAGGGCCCATCTTTGCCAATATTATCCTCGCCGATGAGATCAACAGAACACCTCCAAAGACACAGGCTGCCCTGCTTGAGTCCATGCAGGAATATTCAGTTACAATTGCCGGGGAGTTCCATAAACTTGACAGGCCTTTCTTTGTGCTGGCCACTCAAAACCCCATAGAACAGGAGGGCACATACCCGCTGCCTGAAGCACAGCTCGACCGTTTTATGTTCAATATTCTGCTTGATTATCCCTCGTTTATCCATGAAGTAGATATCGTGAAAGCGACCACCTCTTCGAAAATTGTAAGTATTGAAAAAGTGATGGGTAAGGAAGAAATTCTCTTTTACCAGCAGTTGATCAAAGAAGTGCCTGTAACAGATAATGTGATTGAATACGCGGTAAACCTGGTGCATAAAACAAGACCTAAAACCGGAAATGCTGCATCGATCAGTAATGAATACCTCGAATGGGGTGCCGGCCCCAGGGCCTCCCAGTTCCTGGTAACAGCCAGCAAATGCAATGCCCTGCTCAGTGGCAAATACTCACCCGATATTGAAGATGTTAAAGCGATCGCCAAGCCAACACTCCGGCATCGTTTGCTCCGTAACTTCAAAGCAGAAGCCGAGGATGTAAGCGTGGATAACATTATTGAAACGCTGCTGGAAGGGTAAAGGGTTGGCGCCGGGTGTTTGCGCGGGGTCACCTGGGCCTGGCCATGGGCGGTAAGCATTATGAGGTATGAGGGTGGAGGATGGAGGATGGAAGATTGAGGATTGAGGATGGAAGAATGAAGATGGAGGATGGAGGATGGAGGATGGAGGATGGAAGATTGAGGATGGAGGATGGAAGAATGAAGAAGGAGGATGGAAGATTGAGGAAGGAGGATGGAGGATGGAAGTTGAGAACCAGAGGTTCGAAATCCCGCTGGAGGCGGGAATGGAGGACGGCGGACGGAAACCACGCGAAAGGCGTAGCCGTAGGCCTCAGGCCGGAGACCACGAAGCAGGCGTGGCCGGAGAAGAATTCACACTGTATGCTCACACTCACACTGTCTCCTCACACTCACACTGTCTCCGTCCAGGCTCTCTCCAAAAGTTTGCATAGGCTTGTGCGTTTGGATGACTTTTGGAGAGATAATAGTATGGGGACGAGGGACGGGGGATGGAGGAATGAAGAAGGAGGATGGAAGTTTGAGGAATGAGGGTGGAGGAATGAGGATGGAAGATGGAGGAATGAGGATTGAGGATGGAGGATGGAAGATTGAGGATTGAGGATGGAAGAATGAAGGCGGAGGACGGCGGACGGAAACCACGCGAAAGGCGTAGCCGTAGGCCTCAGACCGGAGACCACGAAGCAGGCGTGGCCGGAGAAGAATTCACAC
>CAZYDB010000165.1:0-9794 GCA_964645995.1 uncultured Roseivirgaceae bacterium | reverse complement strand
CATGTGGTATGCTCTGTCCCGCTCCCTGAACCTCCCGACAGTAGACCTCTATTTCAAAACGGGCTACCGAAAGCTGGAAGAAATGGCCTTCCGGCTGGGCATCAAAGACCTGCCGCCGGAAGCTCCCTCGATCGCCCTGGGCGCCGTTGACCTTTCCCTGTACGAGATGGTGCCCGTCTATGGCACCTTCGCAAACAAAGGAACAGGAATCGCTCCTGTCATGATCGAAAAGATCCTCGATAACAAAGGAACGGTTATCTATGAACGACCGGTACAAAAAAAGACATTACTGGTGGAAGAGGACATCATGGAAATGCTGACCCTTATGCTGAAAAAAGCCGTTAATGAAGGCACCGGGGTCCGTCTGAGAAGTCAATTCGGGATACAGGCAGATCTGGCAGGCAAAACAGGTACCTCCCAGGATTTCAGCGACGCCTGGTTCTTCGCCTATACACCGGCGATGGTCTGCGGGGTCTGGACAGGCGCCTATGACCCTTCGGTACATTTCCGCACCGGGAAATATGGCAGCGGCTCGGCACTGGCGCTGCCGGTGGCCGGTCATTTTATCCGGGAAATTGAGAAAAATAATGCGCTGAAAAAAGATCTGCTTATGCCATTTAAGATTGATAGTGAATATGAGAAGCGGTTATCGTGTGAAGGCATGCGGACAAAAGGAGCCGTCAACCGGTTGTTCGAAAACCTGTTCGGCAATAAAGGACAGGATGAAGAGGAACCGGAAAAACCTGTCGAAACGGAAGACACTATTACAAAGAAAGAACCTGGAATTAAGAGGTTTTTTAAAAAATTATTCAAAAAAAAGATTAACAAATAATAATAAAATTTCAATTCTGGCATGCTTTAAATATCAATAATATTTTCCATACTTTACATTAGCATCAATATTTACCAATTATGGAAAATATCAGTAAAAATTTATTCCGGGCCGGTATTACTTTATTCGTGATCAGTTTTACGGTTCTTATTCTGATCCTGATGTTTGTGAACTGACCAGACTCCGGCAAACTGATTTTTGGCTTTTTTCTTCACCGCCAAACAACCCTCCACTGCCTGGTCCTGACGGGGAATTGTATACAAATGCCTGCAAAGGCCGCATGGAGCAGGTAAGCGCTCAGCCTTTGGAATGATACCCGGCATGCAGGATTCCATAAAGCCAGCATTACCACGAAAATTCCATAATTTTTCGGGTTAAAACAATTAAAATCTACTTCTAACCAAAGTTTCCCCTAAAAAGGGGGCTTTATCATGAATATCCGTTTTATTGACCATTTAAACATTCCCAGGCATTTAATTATGCATTAAAGAAAATAGAGCCTTGTCCAAAAGGGAAAGATTTTTTATTCTTTGCAATAAACTGCGGCGGGAACTTCCATTTTCCCGGATCAGGTGGAATACCGTCGGTTAAACAAATAATTCTTTCCTGCCAGGAATACCATTATTAATTTTCATAATTTTCTGAAAAAACAGGGAACTGAATATTTGATGATTGATATGAGAAAACCTCAAAAAACGAAAGACTGTAATACAAAAGATAAAATAGCCATCATAGGGGGCGGAATAACCGGATTATTTATCGGCTATTTTCTTGTTAAAAAAGGGTATGAAGTTTCCCTGTTTGAAAAAGAAGAATATTCAGGCGGGGCTTTAAAGACTTTCGGGATTGAACAGGACATCCCTTTGGAAAAATTTTATCACCATATATTATCATTCAACAGGGATTTGCTTTTGTTTTTTGATACTATCGGTTTATCAGACAATTTGATCAGAAATAGTTGCCCGGTCGGAATCATAAAAGATAGCAGTATACGCCCGATCAATTCCTTCCGGCAGATACGCCTTTTGAAAGATATGACGGTTTTAAAATTTCTGAAAACTTCCTGGTTGGGTTTTAATATTTTCTTTTTCCCAAAAAGAAAAAAATGGGATAAAATGACGGCTGAAGAACTCATCGTCAATTATTGCGGAGAAACTATCTGGAAACAACTCTGCTATCCAATGATCCGTGCCAAATTCGGCCATAAGTATAAAGATATTTCAGGACAATGGCTGGTTAACAAATTGAGGCAAAAAGTCAGGATCCGTAAAGATAATTCCGGCGAAAAACTGATCTATTTAAAGGGTAGTTTTCAACTGCTCATTGATTTTCTTGAAAACTATATCCGTGAGTCTGGCAGCCATATCTATTTTCAGTCAACCGTGGAAAATATTTTTTCAGAAAATAATAAGGTGAGCGGGCTGCAGGTCAATGGTCAAAAATTCGTATATGATACAATCATTTCAACCATTGCAGAACCGCAGTTTCAGCGAATAGCAAGGATAAGTATTACCAAGGAAGAACCACTGCCATCTGACATAACCTATAGTCATGCGTTATGCGCAGTAATTCGGCTAAAAAGACGATTAAGTGATTATTATTGGCTCTATAATCTGGATAACACAATCCCTTTCGCCGCTATTATCGAACACACAAATTTAACCGGCACGGGCATGTATAAAGGTGAATCTATTCTCTATATTGCTCGCTATCTCAATTCAAAAAAGGAATTATATGGATTTTCCGACGAGAAAATCATCGATGATTATTTACCATACCTTAATAACATTTTCCCGGCATTTGATAAAAAGGATATCATCAGAAGTTATATATTCCGCCAACCCTATGCTCAACCCGTTTTTGATAAAGATTATCTGAAGAAAAAACCACTGCAGGAGTCGCCCCTCAACGGATTGTTTTCGGTCAATATGTCCCAGCTTTACCCGCAGGGACGAACCCTGGAGAACTGTTTTTTACTGGCCCGGAATTTTACAGACAGATTTTGAATCGGAGATGTGTTGTTCAGATAATAAAGTCACAGAAAACAGGATTGTATCTTTCAAATATCCTGCTACGGCATGTCATTTTATTTAATTCCAGAATCATTGAGCAATTATGATAAATATAAGTATCATTATCCCATTTAAAAACGCCAAAGACACCTTGAGAGAATGTGTTAAACATGTATTAGAAGATCCGTTTCCGGAAAAAGAGGTCATCATTGTTGACGACGGCTCGGATGATAACACAGCACAAACCGTTCCAAAGGACTGGAAAGTCAAACATATACGGCTTAAAGAATCAAGAGGACCTGCCTATTGCCGTAACCTGGGCGCTGAAAAAGCGGATGGAGAACTTTTTATTTTCATTGATTCCGATATTATGGTTCCGGCAGGAACGATCAATAGGTTTGCGGAAACTTTCCGGGAAAATCCAACGATTGCCGCTGTCGTCGGTATGTTGTCAGACCGCTGCCTCTATTCCAATCTCTGCAGTTGTTATTTTAACCTGCGGAAACATTATGATTACCTTTCCATTAAAGACAGGTATATTTCGGCTCTCTACAGCTCGGTGTGCGGCATCAGGAAAAATGTTTTTAATCACTACAATGGGTTTTCCACTGAGTACCGCACAGCTTCTGTTGAAGATGCGGAATTTGCCAGCCGGCTGATTGCGGGTGGAGAAAAGATTTTGCTTAATAAAGAAATACAGGTTGATCATAAAAAACATCATACCTTAAAAAGTCTGCTAAAAAGTGATTTTAACCGGGCCGTTTTATTTGGTAAATTATTAGTTGAAAAACGAATGGCTAAAACAGTGGTTAAGAAAAAACGCTTTTTCAGTTTTCGTTTCAATTCAATTATTACTTCCTCCCTGTCACTGGTATTGATCCTTATTTTATTGCTTTCTTTCGTTTTCAGCGAATTTATTTGGGCAGTTATTCTCATTCTTTCCATAATCATTTTTCTAAATTTTAATTTTATCCTGTTATCTTTAAACAAGATTAAGGGGTCCGGGAAATTTATATTTATTTTTTTGCTAATCCTGGATTCTTCGGTTATCGGCTGGGGGGCGTTCCAGGGCATAGCTGCCCGGATCATGAAAAATGAAAACAGACAGGCTCAGGCGGCATAAAAAGGATGGTCAAATGAAAACTTCACAATATACATCATTACTAAAGACTTTTTCATCCAATCATCCTTCAACCATGACCATATTCGTAACCAACCTATGCAATGCCCGATGCAGAATGTGTTTTAACTGGCAAGAGATCAATAAAAGTGATATTAACCTGCTCACTTTACAGGAATATGAAACAATCGCTCAAAAATTAAAACATTTACATGCACTGATCATTTCCGGCGGAGAGCCTTTCCTTCGTAAGGATTTAAACGAGATCATAAAAGCTTTCAACGTGCATGCCCGCACCAGGCAGGTTGCTATTCCCACCAATGGTTTTTCAGCTGATATTCCTGGGATGTTCGAAAAAATATTACACGATAATCCGAATATCTTTTTCCGGCTTTTAATCGGTGTAGATGATATCGGTAATAAACATGATGATATCCGTAAAGTTAAAAACGGCTTCAAAAAGGTCGAGAGGAATATTCAGGCTCTTCATCGGTTAAAAAATAAATTTGAGAATTTTCAGGTTAATGTAACAACAGTCTTTATGAAAGAAAATCAGGATCATATAGAATCCATTGCCGATTATATTGACCGGTTACCGGTTGACGAACATAAGGTCCTGTTCATTAGAGGGGATATTCCTGACAAAGCGCTTGGACAAGTTTCCGGAGAGAAATATCTTTCAGCTGTGCGTCATTTTGAAAAATTGACACGAAAACGTTTAAAGTCCAATTCGATCTACTCCCGCCTGTTTTCCGCTGTAAATCTTTATTCGCGCGAAATGATCATCAAAACAGTGCTTGAGGAAAAGGCCCAGATGCCCTGTTTAGCAGGGAAAAAAATTATCGTTTTGAGAGAGAACGGTGATCTATATCCTTGTGAACTGCTTGACAGAAAAATCGGTAATGTACGGGAATCCGCTTATGATATCAGAACAATGCTGCAAAGCAGCAAAGCCAGGGAGGCGGCAGTATTCATTAAAGAATCCCAATGCCATTGCACACAGGAATGTATGATGGTAACAAATATGGTATATAATTGGCGGACATATTTTCCTGTATTTAAAAAATTCCTGAGCATTCAATGAGAACTTCTGTTGTATTAAAACTAAAACTAAATTTTTTTAAAAATGAAACTGTCCCAGGTTCTTGATAAACTAAATTCTTTAGAAAAAAATTCCTTCATTAAAATAATTGATAACATAATTACAGAGATGAAGGTTAACCGCAAAAAAATTGATTCTATTCTTACTGAAAGTGAAGGTCAATTAAAGAATATTGATAATGAAAATATTTCGAAAGTATTCAATTTAGTTGAAGATTCATATATCAATTATTTAAAAGAAGAGTTTGTCAATATCGATGCACAAACAGAAGTTGGTCTTGATATTATTCTTAGAGATGGCAATTGCATTATGCATCGGGATTGGTTCTCTAAACTCTATGAACAGGAAATAAATACTCTTAATAAAAAAGTAAAAGAGTTTGAAAAATATTTAAAATCGGAAGAATCTGATACCAGATTGCGAGATTATAAAATCTACAAAGAATGTGTTCAAACCGCATTTTATAATGATTTGATACACAATAGAGAGCCAACGATTACTATAGACGAAAAATCTATATTAGATACATTGGCTAAAAAACTTGGTTTATCTCATGAAGAGGTAAGATTATTAAATGCTCAAATAATAAAACTTGAAAAAACTGATATTGATAATATTATAAAAGATTTAAAGGAAATCGGAGTAATGTTTTATTCTAAGAAGAACTATGAAGTTTATATTCCAGATGAAATAATTCGGATTATTCGTAAAATAAGAGGCAAAGAAGTCGCTGATAAATATTTCCGTCGTGTATTAAAGTATATTAAAGACAGTCAGGTAAATCTAATTGCAAAAAGACATAACATTGATAAAAACCTTAACAATTCTCAAAAAATCAAATCGATTATTAACCAGGGTGCAAATTTTACAGAAGTTATCTCGGAGGATATTTTTAAAGAAAACCAAAGTAAAACAGATAGAAAAAAATTCATCGATGATCTTATAGATAAACTAAAGATTAAAACCTTTGTAAGAGGAGTAACAATGGAGGATAAAATTAATATCATAATTGATCATTTTGATAGTATTGAAAAAGACACAAAGGTAGGAATAGCAATTGATGGTTATGAGAAACTGTTAATAGACCTTGATAAGATATTACCAAACCTAAATGATAAAGTCAGATATGAGTTTGAATTGCAATCAGCAAAGGTATTAAATAGTAAATTCCTTCTTGACTATAACATTAAACCAAGTGACATTTTAGATCTTCTAAATGATGAGGATCTAAAATTAGTATGTGAAAAAACGAATTCTAAAACCCGCGGGGATAATGTTCAAAACATTTTAGACAGTTATAAGGATTCAGAAAATATTTTTCTCGAGAATTATGTTAATATTGGGAAAAGAGACTTCATAAAATTAAAAGATAATGGAATTTCTATTAAAGAAAGTGAATTAGGAATTAAATATGAGGAATTAACGAAATTGATCTTTTCAAGAATGGGATTTAATGTTGATGAATCATTGAGGAGAAAAATCAATAACACAAAAAATAAAATTGATATTATATTAAATTTAGTGAAAGAAGAAGTAATCCTGATTGAATGCAAAACAAGTAAAGACAGGGACTATAATAAATTTAGTTCAGTATCAAGACAATTAAAGGCATATCAGGAATTAGTCTTAGGGAAAAAGTATAATATTATTAAAACACTATTAGTTGCAGATAATTTTTCAGATGATTTTATAAATGAATGTGAAGTTGATTTTGAACTAAATCTTTCATTAATCAAATCCTCCTCTTTAATTGAAATATATACTTCATTTAAAAATTCTAAACATAAAAAGTTTCCAATAAATCTTATTAAAAGAGATGTGTTAATTAATGAAGAAAGAATTATTAAGGCATTAATGAAATAAACCCTGGCCAGATTTACCAGGGTTGAAACCAGTTATGTTCTTGCACCCCAAACGTCAATATTGGAATGCAATTCAATTGCAAGAAATTCCGGTTTAAAATTTCTTATGAAAAATGACCCTCTGAAATTTGAAGAACTGATAGAAAAATATCTTTCCTCCACATGGCAAAATTCATCCTTAGATTTTCAAATTCGTGAAATACATCATAATATCAGGAATGAATATTTTAATCTAAAAAATAGAATTGATAAACTATTAAATGATAATTGTTTTTTATTTGACAAAAAGGAGTCACTTAAAAATGAGGTACTAAAGAAAGTACTGCCTTTTCTAAAAGTCATAATCATTTTCATAACCTTTAATATAATTATCAAGACTTTGAACTAGTTCCTCAATTTGTTCTTTGGTATTTTTTAATAATGATAATTTAGCATCCCAATCTAAGAAAATACCTTCCCCCAATTGAGTAACCGGATAAACAGCATCTATTCCCCTTCTATATGTAACCTCTACACCAATACCAGGATCCGTATAAATAATTTCATAATATATTCCGGAAATTTCAACCTTTACTTTATTCTCCTTAATTGTAAATACATAAGTTTGAGTGCTAATAGCTTTTTCCACAGTATTATTTAAGAGCTTAATACCCATAAATCTTACATCATATAAGAATGGGATTTCAAAATATCCCTTCAAAATAATCTTGCCGGAATTAAAGTTTTCATATCGTAAAACATTTTCAAAATCAATAAAATAAATTGCACCCCATTCCTTTATTCTATTAAAATTAATCTCCTTGCTATATGAGTTATCTAACACATACTCAAATAATATAGAGTTCAGTTCAGAAGAATATGGCATATCAGGATATGAACCAAACAATTCAATCAGATCAGTCCATCTTTTACTAAGTTCTCTATATCTTTCTAATGTAATATCTCCGTTCTGGTATTTCTCAGATAGATATTTCATTTCCTCCTCCTTCGTTTGTGGAAAAACAGTGGAGGAAATCAATATGAGCATTGTTAAGACTAATAAATACTTTTTCATTGTTAAAAAGTCATTGATTTTTATTTCAATTTAAAAAAATAATTCTTCCAAATTAAAGATTCCCATAGATTCATAATTGAAGAGAAAAAAATAATAATAAAAACGGTTTTACTGACTCATTATAAATACTTGGTCTAGTGGGGTATATCGAAAAACTTTTTTATAAGAAATACCTAACCGCACCGGTAGGAGCAATCTTTTTAAATTCACTTTCCGATGGGGGATAATTTAAAAAATTAATCTTTTTCGATAAAATTTAAATTATAATCGATTATTCATAATTTCATAGGTCAATAATTCTACATCTCAAAAATATTTATCTTTAAAAAATTGTTTTTTTTAACCTATAGGTTAACTTTGTGGTTCGAGATTGCGTTCAATACAGTATAGAAGAGATATTAAAAGAATTTAGTATTTCAAATGATTTCAATATAGAATTTTATATTGATAAGAAAGAAGAGAAAAAAATTGTGAAATTTCTGAATTCGCAAAAGAAAAAATTTAGAATAATATTAATCCATATATTGCGAAATATCCAAAATAAGGATTTATACGGTTCAGAACCCCACGGATTAAAGGCCATGAAGTTTAAATCGTTAAATAATGCAAGAATTTATTGTAAAGAATTTTTTATAGAAAATAAAAAAATAGTTCTTATTCATTTTTTAGAAAATAAGAAATTTCAAAAGGCAAAGAATAAAAAGATAATTAACAAATTAAAATCTATTTCGAACTACGAATATATATTTTCTTAAATATGAAAGACAAAAGTTTCTATAACCTACTAAAATTAGATAAGGAAAAGGAAAACATTGATTTTCGAAAAGAGATAATTCATTTTAAAATCATTGATCTTCTTAATGAGGTCAAAGGTGAAATGAATAGATCTGATTTAGCTGATTTATTAAATTTTTCGAAGGCATATATTACTAAACTTTATAATGGTGAAAAATATATGAATCTTGAATTTTTAGCAAAAATTGAAAAAATTTTTAATGTTGAATTTGAGTTTGCTGTTCGATCAAATAAATCTTCTTATGAAGTTGTTACAAAGACTATCACAGAATCCATTAGTAGAAATACTGAAGTTACAACAACTACTGAAAGTAATACAGATTGCAAAATCATAAATATTAATGAATCAGACTCCTGGGCTAATTCAGAAGATATTTTTTCGGAAAAAATGTAATTTTCTTGGAAGGATCAATTCAATATCAATTACACGCTATTTCAACCGATTATTTCTTTTTAGCGAATCACAAGGAATTAGGTATACCTATTATTGTTGGGGAGGAAATTAAATTTTTTACCGAAACAAGTGGCAAAGAAGGCATAGATAAGAAACAAAATATTTTTCAAAACACGGTAATAATAAAGACTTTTTTAAACGATAAAAATGGCCCCTTACTGTTAGAGGTTCATTTTGTATTTGATTTTAGGATTAAGGGTTTGACACTTGACCTTATTGATAACAACATTAACCTTCCCGAACAACTCCTATTCACTTTTAGATCAATATCATATTCAACAGCCAGAGGATTACTTGTTGGTAAGGTATCAAACACTTACCTATCCGGTTTTATTTTACCCTTAATTGATATGAAACAACTTCATAAAACAGAAAAATCTTCTAAAAAAGATAAAAACACCTAAGAACTTTGAATATTATTAAACTTTTGGATGTGTTTTTGAATCGAAACGGCAATATTAACGACAACATCAAAAAAATAACGCCTATAAAAAATTGATTGATAGGGGTTTATTTATATAGTCCGAGAGCGGATTAGCTGCGCTGATCCGGAGTGGGTGGCC
>CAZYDB010000164.1:0-9817 GCA_964645995.1 uncultured Roseivirgaceae bacterium | reverse complement strand
TGTGAGTTCCCGGATGTTCTTTTACTTCGGCAACAAATTTATCAGCGGTGACATCGGTTCCGAGGTCGATCACTTCCCACCCATTACCCTCGATCATCATGGCCACCAGGTTTTTCCCAATATCATGCAGGTCGCCGGCAACTGTTCCGATCACAAAGCGGCCTTTCCTCTTCACGTCACCGCTCAAAAAATGAGGTTTCAAGTGCAGTAAAGCTGTATTCATAGCCTTTGCTGACATAAGTACCTGTGGAACGAAGATTTGGTTCTCCCGGAATTTAATACCCACCTTCTCCATGCCGACAACCAGGGCTTTCTGGAGTATATCGTCAGCACTGATTCCGTCTTCCAGAGCCTGACGGGTAAGTTCATCGGCACCAGGTTGCTCTCTCATGTCAGGGGGGTAAGGTGACGATTGGTTGATCTTACCGAATTCTATGCAATGGGCAATCTTCTGAAGTAATTCATCCATAATATTAATTGTTTAAAAATTTAATTTAATAAGATGCTTTCCGCATGGCGATTAGATTTTCGACCGGTGTGTTGACCGTTATTTCACAACCAGCGGATAAGATATATTTCCTTCCTTTTTCTTTTTTTATCAGGTTACGGCATATCTGTTCTATTTCATCGGGTGGTTTATTCTGCACAATAACAGGATCAATATTGCCACATCGAACCACATCCGGACCCACTTCGCGATAAGCATGGTCCAGGTCGACCTGCCAGTCAAGATCAAGAATATCCATGCCCGTTTCTTTGATAGAAGGCAAGAGGTGTGTGATGTCACCACAGATATGAAGTTTTACCCTGGCATCCCTGTTATGAATAAAATCAATTATTTCACGATGCCTTTCCTTAACGTATGTATCATAAGTTGACCGGTCTATCTGCGAACATATCGCATCGCCAATCCCAATAATCTTACAGCCTTCATCAATTTGAGCAGCTGCAAAATCTTTGGCGGTAACCATACATTTATCCATAAGAAGGTTAGAGAAATCAGGGTCGATCATTAATTGCATCAGCATATCACTGACTCCGGCGAGGTTGCAGGCTTCGGCCAGTGGGCCCTCAATCCATCCAATCACCGGGACCTCACCTTTGAGATTCTGACAGAAATGCCGGGCTCCCTTTATCCGGTCAAAAGTCCTTTCATTTTGATAGATGTCAGGATTTTTTAATTTCTTCACATCATCAAAAGTTCGGATGATCGGCGCTTCACACCGGGGCACAGCTTCATCAGGAAAAGTTATTTTCGCACCGAAAGCTGAGGTTTCACGATAAGGATCAGATATCAGACCGACCATATCCATATCAAAATGATCCAGGGCTTTAAGGTTGCTTTCAACCAATACCCGGTAATCTGAAGCAAACGCTCCATAGGTCTTGCCGTTGAATCTGGCCGCAAAATGCATCAGAATGGGTCTGAAAAGCGTATAAGAATCGATATTGATACTCTTAAAGAGTTTTTCCAGTCTTTCTTTTTTATTCATATCGAAAAAAATTCATCTTTTAAAAATTTTAACGGCTGTCTCAATTTGCATAAAAACAGCCAGAAAAAATACGGCTTACTACAATAATTTTTAAACCTATTTTTCAGTTAATGGTTGTATTTCAAATGCTTTACCCATATTGGCCTTTTCGATTTCAATTAGAATACCATTTTCTTTTAAAACTTTTCCTGAAAAACGACCCAGGGAATTCCCGGATTCGGCTTCAATTATCTCATAATAATGATTTTCCCGGCACCAGGGAAGAATAAAAGAATGAAATTTATCCGGTTGTTGGTTTCTGAACACGCAAAAGATACCACCGCCCTTCAAGTCATTGAAACGGGCAAAACCATCCCAGTTATGGGCGGAGGGAGGATTAAATACCCCAGATGTCTGGTAATATTTAAAGACTTCATACTTTTCATTCATCTTTTTTAACCAGCCACTCATCTTTTGATACCAGGCTTTTTCTTTCGTGGAAAGTTTTCGCGGATCTCCCAGCATGATCGGGGTGGAGCCCATGTTGGATAGAAAGGAAAACTGATGATTGGTTGCTTCCAGCCTCTGGTTGCCTATGACCATGGAGGAGGCAGGAACCGTGAGACCGCGGTGATAAGCCAGTGAACGTACCATTCTGGACCCCTCAGGGGGAGAGGCTTCAAAATTAGCGATCCAGTCAACATCCGCATGTTTAGCCAGGGCATAATCAATAAGGTGCCAATCTCCCCATAGTTCAAAGGTGCAGTCGATGATCAGTTCCGGAAATTCTGTTGATAATTCATCGAACAGTTGCATGGTTTTCTCAAAAGCGAGGTACAACGATTCCTCCCTGTTTTTAAACCATTCATTTTCATCATAGGAGCCTGACCGGGCAGGTTCCATAATATAGGCCGATTTAACCATACCAAGATCGATCTTATAATAGGTGATACCATATTCTCTGACGAGGTGAGTCATTTTCTTCCTGATATAATCATACCAGGGGGAGGCGATCTCCATGGTCAATATTTCGAGGTTATTGCTCCAACCATGAAGGTTGGCGGGATTGCCTTTTATGTCTTTAACGGCAAGATGTTGATATTTGCGGAAGGCTTCACTTTCTTTTTCAGCAATGGTAAGGGATATCCAGAGGCCTGGCTTAAGGCCTTTGTTGCGAATATAGTCAGTTACCGGCTTCAGGCCACCAGGAAATTTCTCGGGGTTCACATTCCAGTCGCCGTTATGATCCTGCCAGCCATCATCTATGATCAGGTATTCCACGCCGGTATTTTCAAGGTGGTCAGCCAGTTCATAAATGAGTGTATCATCAATATTGGTGCGAAACGGATTCCAGGTATTATATAGAAAACGGGGTGGCATATTGCGGGTATATAACTTAATACCCATGTACCGACGCATATAGTGTCCAAGTTCCATTTCAAAAGCTTCCTCCGGGCTTTTCCTGTCAGTAAGTATGATGAAGGATTCGGGTGTTGAGAACGATTCGTCTGGTGAGAGATAACGTCGGAAGGGATAATCATGATTTCCTGGTGTTAGTCCGATCTTTATGGTATTGGTCTCTTTAAAAACGGTTGTGTATTTCATCATACCCGGGCTTTCGTTGCCCAGGATAAAACCCCCACTGCTTCCTCTGACAAAAATTGCCGGGTCGTTGACTGTGCCTGTATAAGGCGGTTTAGTCCATTCCCGGCCATAACCTTTATATATATCCACCTCAGCCATATTACCCGGATCTATCAGCATATCTTCCATACAAATGTTCTCCAGTCGCACCTCATTTTTACCTGTATTGGTAAATTTCACCCATTTCCTTACCGCAGCCAGATCAGGATAAACTTCGTAATTGAGCAGGATGTGGATATTTTCAAGGCTGGTACCGGGTTTCCCCTCCATCTGCAGGGCCAGGATCCTTCGGTCGTCAAGTACCTGAATTCGGTTATCTGTTAGAACAAAACAGTTACAGGCAGTGCTATTGATTTCCGTGCCATCAAGGGTAAAACTCAATTCAGGACTTTCTTGAGTAATGTACTCATGGCCGGAAGGCTTATTGATGAAGGAAACCGTTTTGATTTGATCGTTGACTTGATCTATCTCAATTGTTCTGGAAAAATGAGGGTTTTGCAGGACGAACCGGTTATCTGAATCGTTATAGAGGATATTGAAGGTTTGTCCTGCTGCAATAAGGTTTAGACCCAAAATAAGACCAATCCCTATCATTATTGCTTTTTTCATCTAATAATCATCTTGCGATATTCATAAATTATTAATTTATCCTTTTATTTCGTGAAGGGTGTCAAACAGCGCAGCAAGATTTTCGGGAGGAACGTTCGCCTGTATATTATGGACGGTGTTAAACACAAACCCTCCATTTTTACCAAAAGTGGAGACATTGTAGGCAACTTGTTTTCTGATGTCATCAGGTGTGCCGAATGAAAGTACCTGTTGTGTATCTACCCCGCCTCCCCAGAAGGTGATATCTTTTCCATAGGTATTCTTAAGATGATCCGGCTGCATTCCCTTTGCGCTGATCTGGACCGGATTAAGGATATCAAATCCTGCTTCTATGAAGGCATTTATGAAGGGTTCCACAGCCCCACAGGAGTGTTTCATTGTTTTCCAGCTTGTATGCTCGTGGATCCAGTCATTGATCTGGCGATAATAGGGCAAATACATCTCTTTTAATTTATCAAGGGAGCAGAATTGGGAATCCTGTGTACCGAAATCCGTGCCACAGAGGAAAACCACATCAATATCATTCCGTACGATGCCATAAAGTTTTTCAAGGTTTTTGAGGGCTATCTCCGTCTGCCGGCTGAAAACCTCATGGATATAATCGGGCCGCATGATGATTGACATATACCATTCGGCAATATCACGGATACCGCGAGGCTGTTTGAGGTTCATGGCCGGCACCAGGGCGATATCTCCGATAGCTGTCCCGCCAAAGGTGGCCATAACCGCCTTATCCGAATTTCTCACTTTCTTAATTTCTTCTTTCCAGTAATTGAGGTCTTCAGTGGATATAGGATTGAATTCTTCAAGATTTTCTTCGGGATCCAGCTTTTCTTCTTCAATAGGCGGCTGGCGGACAATGGCATCGAAGAAATATCCTGCTTTAGGCATTTTGGCGCTGGGAGGAGCGCTGAGATCACCTTCAGGATGAATCAGCAGATTGCCCGAGGCATCTGTCGAAGTATTGAATTGCGAAGGTACCAGGACGGTTTGACCCCAGAAAGTTTTTAACTCCTTCATCTCACCATTATTGGGTATCCCGAACATATTATTCCTCGGATACAGGCCGATAACATCCAGCCCAAGGGCCTCCATCAGGTCCGGCTTTATTTCCCCCAGCATCTGGTAGGGTTCTATCACCCTTACCGCCTGTTTATCAAGGCCGTAATACTCACGTAGTCTTTCAACAGCGAGTACATGTATGCCGGTAACGGCTGTTGATCCGAAATCAATCGGTATACGGTCAGGTTGTTGATGTTGAAGGGCGGCCGAAATTCTTTCTTTTGAATTCATAAGATAAAAAAATAAGGAGGTAAATAATATACCTATCAAATATAAAAACAAACACCGTAAATGAAAATTAAAAGATTAGCGTATTCTGTATATCATTTTTCCGGAATGCTATCTTCTGGTATCATTACATAAAAAAAGCCGGAATTAATTGATCCCGGCTATTATGTGTTGTGGAGGTGAATGGGTTATTCGAAAATTATACTTGCCCCGGGTTCCAGGACCTGGAATGTAAATGATTCCATCAGGTAAAGATGCAGTTTGTTTTTATCCTGAAAATCAAAACCCATGGATATGTCCTTACCAAGAGTCATGGTAAAATCATCACCTCTTTCTGATACCAGCATGCTGTTCTCTGTGTTTTTATTTTTTGATTATTATAATGATAATATTATGCCACTGTTTCAGGAAGGGAAAAAAAAGATCTCTCCAAAAGTGTATTATGCCACTGGCGAATCAGAATTAATCACTACAGGATGGACCCGGCTTTGTGAATAATTCAGGCTAGAATAGAAAAATAAAATGATTTTTTCAGTAGATAGCCTATTCCCAGCCCAGCCGGGCAATCCTGATTCCCTCCAGATCCGGCATTAAGGCTGCAATATACCAGGAATTATCATAGTGAATGATCTCCGGAGCGGCAACGGGCAAGGAAGTGACCAGCAGAGAATCGGTATCGATCCCAAAATCCATCGGGTCAGCGGAACAATATACATTTGTTTTTGGCTCGCTGACCTGGACCCCATTTTCATATTTCCCATAGGAATATGTTCTGAAAAGATAATATTTTCCCTCATAGTGTACTACATGCGGACATTCCGCCAACCATAATTTACCGGACCCCGGACTACCGCCATGCATTACCATTTTCGAATCGCTCCAGCTAAACAGATCGACCGAGGTTCTTACATACATCGCTCCGTCATTATCCGGATGAGCGGTATAATAGCAGTAAAATTGATCATTAGCTTCAATTACCATCGCATCGCGGGTGTTGGTTTCTTCAGGGTCACCAAAAAGGGCAGGGGAGCCATTAACCAGTACCCGGTCAAATAGCCTTCCATCCCGGCTTTCAGCCAGACAGATCCTGTTCCAGTCGCCATAAAACATCAGGTATCTGTTCTCATGCTTTATCACGTAAGGCGCCTGCATGCCGCCAGGAGCCTCTCCCAGGGAAGTATCTGCTCTCATGGCAATGCCCATGGGTTCCCAGTCGCGATCGGTCAGTGAATTCCCCTGCCAGCGATGAAAAAGCCTGGTATGTCCGTTTTCCCTGGTATGCCGGATACAGGACCAGATCTGCCAGGAGCTGTCCAGGGCCTGCCAGATGCCAAAATCAACAGGCTGCTGTTCATCGCCGGTTAATGCTCCAAGATCAGGATTGCCGGCGACCTGCCACCAATCGCTTATTATGACGGGATGAGAGGTGTTCTCATTTTTTTTCTCAGGAACCAGGCAACCCATGAATAGAAGTAAGGTTGAAAGTAATATTTTTGACATGATTGTTATAAAGTATGAAGAAATTATTGAATTCGGTACCCGATTCCAATTTCTAATTTCATTAAAACAATTAATATTACCTAATTTGGTGTTTGGAAAACCAATTAATCTAAAATAAAAACCAGGGCCCAAATGAAAATACTATTTATCGGAGGAACAGGAAATATATCTTCAGCCTGTACACGATTTGCCCTACGCAAAGGGTATAAATTATTTCATCTAAACAGAGGAAGCCGTCATAATGACTTTAAAGAAAGTGTGACATTACTCACAGGGGATGCCTATGAAGAGCGATCGCTTCGAGCGGCAGTGAAAGACCACTACTTTGACGTAGTGGTCAACTTCATAGCCTTTACGCCAGCGGATGTGGAAAGGGATCTGGCGGTTTTTAAAGGTAAAACAGGACAGTATATATTTATCAGTTCCGCTTCCGCCTACCAGAAACCACCCTCTCTACCGGTCATTACTGAATCTACGCCTCTTAAAAACCCATACTGGCAATATTCAAGGGATAAGATCGCCTCTGAGGAACGGCTGATGGAGGCATACCGGCAAGAGGACTTCCCGGTTACTATTGTAAGGCCGTCTTTAACTTATGAGACGGTTATTCCCGTAGCGATCGGTAGCTGGGACGACTTTACGATCATCGACCGGATAAGGAGGAAGGAAAAGATCATTGTGCATGGCGATGGGACTTCTCTGTGGACGATTACCCATTCGGAGGATTTTGCATTGGGATTTACCGGTCTGCTGGGTCATCAACAATCCATTGGACATGCCTTTCATATTACTTCCGATGAAGTCCTCACATGGAATCAGATCTATCAGGCCGTTGCAGAGGCCGCCGGTAAGGAGGCTGAGATGGTTCATATCCCTTCAGATTTTATCGCAGGGTTTGATGATTTTCAAAGAGGTAATCTCCTGGGCGACAAGGCCGTTAGTGTCGTATTTGACAATTCAAAGATTAAATCTTTCGTGCCTGAATTCAAGGCATTAATTCCCTTTAAACAGGGTATTGAAAGAACGGTACGATGGTTTGAAGAGAAGCCCGGGCGAATGATCATCAGGAAGGAGAATAATGAGTTTATGGATCAGGTGATCCGGGCCTATAATCGTTACTTTCCGCAAGTTTAGTTCTTCTGGGTAAAATTAATCGGTTGCATCACCCAGGCTTCGAGTGAGACCAGTCTGGCGGTTCCCCCAAGCCTTGTCAATGCGATATGATCGCCTTTGATATGCTCCGCACGTACCTGGCGGGTAACGCAATAACGCCCGTCATCGATAAAGATTTCAACAAATTTTTTATCAATGAAAATATTCATTTTTAAGGTTTTGCCGGCTTTCCAATCTTTGACAGGTACTTTTATGCCATCAACATTGATAATGTCCCCACTCCAGGTAATATACAGGCCGCCGTTCCCTTCTTCGTTGCAGAGAACGTTCAGGCCACAGAATGACGCTGCATGCAGATCCAGTACAAGGCTGATCTCAAGCTGGTCACCCCGGATATTTTCCAGAACATCCACGGCAGAAAAGGCACTGGTCACCGGAAGATCTTTTGGTGCCAAAGTAAAATGACGGCCCCGTAATTGTTTCAGGCCTTCAACCGGTTGCTGGATGAGTGTTCCGCTTTTATCCAGGTATAATTTTCTGGGGAGTGCAAAACATCCATTCCAGAGGGGGGAACTGTTTTTCAGGGGTTCATTCATATAGGTAGGGAGCCAGTCACGGTCCCATCCTGGCATCCAGGCCATTAAATAAAGATCGCCCTTATTATCCAGGATCGTTTCCTGGGCATAATAATGGCCGCTGTAGTCAACAACTCCTTCGGTTTCAGGAATGAATTTCAGGTTTTTGGTATCAAAATCCCCGATAAAATAATTCACCCGGTCGACAGGCGCATCGGTGGAAGCCATAAAGATCCATTTATTTCCAATTGGCCTGAGTTCAGGAACCTCCAGGTTGCGGTACTTATGTTTGGGAACGGTGAAAAGGATCCCCCGGTACTCCCATGAGGTTAGTTCGTTATTCACTGCTTCAAAGATAGGGACGGGCACAAAATCCTTTTCAAACAGGTCGGCGCAAGCAATGAGGAAGGTTCGTCCACCGGTTTTGAATACGAACGGGTCTCTCCAGAAGCGGTCAAAATCAGGAATACCTGGTGCATCCAGTGTCAGTACCGGATCGGTTACATTATGTTCCCAGTCAACGAGATTGTCATTGAACTGAGCCTGCCAGAATTTCATGGGTTCATTGTCCATGCTGGCAGAGTAAAAGGCCAGTGGCTTGCCCTGCCCGTTAATGATCGTGGAGCCTGATCCAACGTGGGTAAGCCCGAGATCAAACGCCGGGGTCAGCTCCGGCGGTAAATGCTCCCAGTGAAGAAGGTCGCGACTTCTGGCATGTGCCCAGAACCAGCCGCCCGGATAGGGCCCGAAAGGCTGATGGCCATAAAAGATATGGTACCAGTCCTGGTGATAAATCCCGCCGTTGGGGTCGCCCATGCATCCGGCGGGAGGAGTAAGATGGAAGGCGGGTCGCAGGGGATCGGCCTGTAGGTTTTCTGATGCTTCACTATATGCATCCAATATATTTTCAGGGGTTAGTTTCCAGTCCTGTGCGACAAGCAATAAACTCATGAAATTGCATAGCACGAATATTCCGGTGGTATACTTTAGCTTAACAGAGTATCTCATATTTATTTATTAATCAGTTTGATAGTCTTCTAATTATTAATGCTGCCAGAAATATTTCAAATAAGCTTAAAGGAATTGCCGCATAAAGGATCTTAAAAGGAAGTACACCCAGGTTTCCGGTCACAATCCACATTAGAAGGAAGCCGGCCAGCCAGGCGGTTATTATGGTTTGTATCAACGAAAACCTCTTTAACAGGATATAGATCAGTATGGAAAACAGAAGAGACCATAAACCCCAGATCGCACCGTTGACCGGTTCTGCAGGGAATATAAGTCCCATCTCCTGGTAGTGTTCTATCCAGTATGATTTAAGGAGCAGTTCATTTCTTAAAAATTCGGATATGCTGATCCATAAGGCAGCGAGAAAGATCGGAAGTATACTATCCTTTATGTTTTTCATCATAAGATCCAGCGATTTAAAACACCCAATATACTGTAATATTTTATCTTTGGGAACACCCCAAAAATTATTTTTCAATATATTTCATTAATTGGTATGGTTATTGTTAACTTTCCAAAAGTTTTAAACTTTTGGAAAGATTTTTATTAACCCACCTTATACATAAATTTTTGTTGTTCGGCGTAATTTTAAGATATATAGGTTAT
>CAZYDB010000163.1:0-9859 GCA_964645995.1 uncultured Roseivirgaceae bacterium | reverse complement strand
ATGTAGCTGAAAGTTGAGAACCAGAGGTTCGAAATCCCATTGGAAGCGGGACTCGCAGTCGAAGTCGTAGGCCTCATGCCGGAGATCCCGCTGGAAGCGGGAATGGAGGCCTAAGGCCAGAAACCACGAAGCAGGCGTGGCCGGAGATCCCGGCAGGGGGGACAGGCCGGAAGACAGGCACAAGCAGTATGGAGTTTTCTCACAGGCACTCCCACACTCATACTGTTTAAGTCGCCACTTTACCTGTAACCCTATAGATTTGTCCACCCACTATCAATACCGAACACCGGCGATCAATCAGTTTTTCATTAAGTCTATTGCATCCCTTAATGAATCGACATAGCGCTTAACTATATTGTCCCGGTAAATAAGTGTTTCCGGGCTTCCCTGATCGCTGATCTTGCCATTCTCCAGTATCAGGATATTGTCGGCTTTAAGTGCTGTATCGATCCTGTGGGTTATGAAAAGTATGATCCGGTCTTTTTTAATTTTTTCCAGGAGGTTCATCGTAAACTGATTGATCTCCCGGTCCATAAAAGAAGTACATTCGTCAAGAATCAGGATTTTGGGTTCCTTGTATAATGCCCTTGCCAGGCCGGTTAACTGCCTTTGGCCACCGGAGATATTGATGCCTTCCTCACCCAGCAGCGTATCATATCCCCGGGTAAATTTCCTGAAGTATCGATCGAAACCGAAATGATAACACCAGTTTGAAAATTCAAGAATTTTTTTCTCATTTTCCGGCATTTCCATGCAAATATTAAGCATCAGGGTATGATTAAAGATTTTTATATTCTGAGGAACATACCCTGTTAATTTTCTATATTCATCCACAGAGAAGGCATCCACAGGAAGGCCATTCAGTTTTATTGTCCCTGCTGATGGATCGTAAAAACGTTGAATGAGCCAGGCGAGTGTGCTCTTGCCGCTTCCATTTTCACCCAGTAAAGCGTTGATAGTGCCAGGCCTCATCACAAAACTCAGGTCCTTTAACAGGTCCAGTCCGCCGGGATAATGAAAACACAGGCCGTCTAAAGAAAGCGTTTCAATTTTTTCAGGAAGAGGTTTTCCTGTCACCGTTCGACTACTTTTCATATCCGTTATTTCCTTCATCCGTGAAAAGGCAACACTTCCCTCCTGCAGGCGAATATTAAAAAGCACCAGGCGGGTGATCGACGGACCAATGCTGGAAGAAAGGGAAATGATGGCTATCACGGCTCCCAGGGACATGACATCGTTTAAATATAGATGCGACGACAGGCTGGTCAGGCTGGTCAGCATGATAATATTTAATACTTCAGTTGCCAGACTGAAATGAACCTGCACCCTACCCAGATTAAATAGTGTGGATTGAAACCAGGAATATCCTGAAATCACCATTTTTTGAAAGGCATTCTCTTTTAAAAAAGACTGAATGTCATTGATCCCCGATATCACATCGATATAGTTACTTTCATTCAGCGCATAGGCATTCATTGCTTTTTTCTGGTGAAGGATAATTTTTTTATGAAAAAGCCAAAGGATCATAAAATAAAAAGGTGTAAAAAACAGCAGGAGTAAACCTGCTTGCAGGTTATACAGGGTTACTGTAGTTATGATCGTTAATACTACCAGTAATTCATTCAATATATTACCGGCCAGTTGACTGATAGCTGCCTGAATTCTTCCCGTGTCGTTCATGCGGGCGATCAGGTCGCCGGTTTTAACCGAATCAAAGAAATACTTGGGCAGGCTGAATAGGTTGCCAAAAAAATAGCGGACGATCCTGATGCTGAAATCCCTGGCCTGTGCAATCAGGAAATAACCTTTTATACCGGTTAGCAGGGCTTTGATGAAAAGTATGAGGCCGAACAGGAGGATTCCTGTAATTAAATGGCGCACATTTTTTTCCGGCAACAGTTGATCAATCAATTTTTGCGAGAATATTGCCGTGGCAATGGAAAAAACTGATATTATTATCCCCAAAAAAACTGCAGAGACAAGCATATGGATATCATCACTAACCCATTCCCTGATCCATTTTAAATTCGATTGTTTCTTTTTTCTTCCCGGGAAGCCCTTCCCCGGATCTAATTGGAGAAGAACCTTTGATTGCCAGGCTTTGCCGATTTTTTCCCGGTCCCATAATTCAATTCCGGAAGCCGGGTCACCAATACGATATTTTTCATTTTCAATGCCAAAAAGCACAACGTAATGCAATAGATTACCCTGTTGTGTGACATGCAGGATAACAGGTTTATTGATGCCTGCCAAATGGTCTAAGTCCTCGGCCTGTTTGCCGGATGCCCTGAATCCTGATTGTTCGGCGGCCT
This sequence comes from uncultured Roseivirgaceae bacterium, assembly GCA_964645995.1. Lineage (GTDB taxonomy): Bacteria > Bacteroidota > Bacteroidia > Cytophagales > Cyclobacteriaceae > JAGTVG01. The sequence goes on along the minus strand of CAZYDB010000163.1, from coordinate 7,547 downwards.
GGTATAATCCGAGCATGGTTGTTCCGGATTTTGAGGTACCGCTTTTTCTCCTGAGAGAAGCAAGGCTTTCTTCCCCGCCATAATACCTTATAATGGCAGCCAGGCAGGCCACGCCACAATCGGACTGGTCCTGTTGATGAACGAATATTTTTTTCAGATAACTGAGAGGTTTCACTTGCCGGAATATTCGAATATCGGTGTCAGATCAGGTTGATCACGTTAGTAATGCTGGTATAGCCTTTAAAGTGTTTAAGCAGATTATTGTCCTGATAAATCAGGATTTGTGGGATCCTTCCTTTGAATAGATCGATCACCTGCTCCGGGTCGGTCTTTAGATATCGTTTTCCAGACGGATCCAACACATCATTAGATCTTAAAAAATGAACGGCATCATCCGGAGGTTCATGGGAAATAAAGAAAATGCGAATACTTTTCAACTGGTTCATATGAGTTTTTATATCAATCATTTCTTCCTGGCAGGCCCGGCACTCGCTGTTAAAGAGTACCAGGAGGGTCGTGCCCGATGATTCAATCGATGTGTCAGCCTTTAGAAACCGCAGTGTTTCAGTCATCATAGAAAAGGTCTCTTCAGATCTTTTCGCTTCCAGAATGGCATCGATGCTCCGGAATATGATAAAACCGGCAATTCCAACCATAACCAGGGGTAATAATCCAAGTATTTTATTGTCATGCATATCTTTTTAGGGTAAGGTTTATGGTAATGAAGTCAATGATTACGATCCAAAGAAAATATCCGAAAAAGAAGGTCAGAAAAGTAAATTTTAATGCTTTGCTGAAGTTGATCCTGATCAGTTTATGAATTCCTGCAGCCAATAAAACAACATAAATAAATACATATATATTGATGGATTTCAGGGTGAAGGTTATCCATTCTTCCATTCCGGAGGCATCAAAAAAATGAATAAGGGATAGAAACTGAAAATTATTCATTTCCTGGAGAGAAAAGTCGGGTTTGATAATACTAAACCAGAAAATGGTGAAGACTGCTGGAAGAAGCCAGATGATCTCAGCGACCATTACAACATGAAATAATCTTTTAAAAGAGATCTTGTAACCAAAGAAAATAATGCCTGTCAGCAGCCACAGGGAAACGACGGAAAACTTCAATAAAAAAAATACCGGAATGAAAAAATATCTGACGAGCGACCATTTGTTCTGAAACTGAAGGATCCGGGACACCTGTTCCTGGTCAAGCTGATCCTGAAAGAACTGGTAATAATGTTCCTCTGTGATAAGGATATGCTGGTTAATATAGTTGGTGAGTATCGTAATTACGATTAGAAAAATGAAAATAATGTAACGGTTCGACTCAAAAATTTCATTATAAAATGTATTGAACATAGCTGGTAAAATTTTAATAACGCCGAATTTTACAGGTATCCGGGTTTACCTTTTATAGTCTCATAGTCATTTGTTTGATGATTGAAAATATCTTTGTGAGGAATCTGGTTGCTCATAACTGGTTTGTATTTCATTGTGCAGATCAAAAAAATTCGTCCTATCTGAAATACCTTTTCAAGGTAGGGCTTATCGGATAAAAGGGCATGTTTTTTTTAGGGAAAAAATTACCTGTGTAACATTTAATGATAAATTTACGGGCTCATCGGCTCATGGGTTCAACGGAAGTCGTCTGTCTTCAAAAGTTTGCATAGGCTTGTGCGACTGGCAACTTTTGGAGAGATAATAACCCTTTGGGTTGTTTTGTTCGGGTTAGTTGGTGTTTCCTCTGATAGGTGTATTTTCAGGGTGAATCTTTCTTGTCAATTATATAATTAATGATGACCGTTTTTCCCAGCATGCCACGCCATGTAATTTTAGACGGTTAATTTAAAAAGGACTTATCAAATCCGCGGAATATTTTAAAAATAGGATGAAATATTTCATGGTTATAACAAACCTGACAATTACGGGAGCGGCATTCAAAGATCTTCTCAAGATTCGGTCTTTTTTTATATTTCAGGCCAGGCCGTTCATTATTATGATCGATCCGATATTATTCTCAAACCAATTGACTATTTTTCCAAATACTTAATCAAAGCCCTTCATCCATGGATCAGTTCAAAAACGCCAATAAAATTATTTTCCTGCTCAGCATTACTATGGTTGTTAATATCCTTCTGTTTGCTTATCTCATAATTACTACCTATAAGTATGACCGGAAAATCGAATATCTGGAGAGGAAGATTGAGGTATTAGAGATCCATATATTTCCCGGATTGTATGAGAAGCCCGGAGGAGATGCTGGGGCCTGAAGAATGGTGATGAAAGGAAGATAAAATTGCTGTCATAGCAACAGTGATTGAAGGAATATAGTCAGAGCCAGATAATTCATAAAATATTTCTTGCCGGGAGATCCGGGGATAGTTTATCAGTCCACGGGTTACCTATCTTCTTTCCGCTTAAACAAGGATAATTTAAGGTTAGTAAGCTAAAAAATGAAGGTGAAAGCCGCAGACTTTGAGCATTCAGCCCAGAGTTACTTATAACTCCACAGTAACTCAATGGTTTCCCCGCCGATCTTTTCGGTATCCACATAGGCGAAACGGCCCGAACCGGGTTTGCCTTTATCTCCCCAACCACCTGACATGGATATTTCATAACCCTTATTTTCAAAATATTCAATTGCCTCATCCATATCCTTTACGCCAAAGCCAAAATGTTGTATGCCCTCACCATATTTTTCGATGTGGTCATGGTATACGGTTGGTCCCCTCAGCGGGATACACCATTCATATACGATATTTCCATGCCTTTGCCAGCCCAGGTTCATCTCAAAATCTGCCGGTTGACCATAATATTCTTTTCCCCAGGATGTGCCTGGTGTAACCTGCATGGGAGGAAATCCCAGTTTAACCCAGTATTCAGAAACCGGATCAGGGTTTTCTATGGCGAAGGCATACTGACTAAAGGTTAAACCCTGTTTGTTTGTACCTTTTGTATGGCTCAGGTCATCGGGGCCATGGAGGATCCCCAGCACATATTTACCTTTTTCCCCGGTATCCATCATGACAAAATTCACCGGACCTGAGTCCGTTTCCACACTGCCTTTTACCAGTACAGGTACCTTTAAATCTTTTAGTCTGGCAACTTCTTTTTCCAATGCCTCTTTCGAACCGGTACGGTGCATCAATGCAAAAGCACCGTCGCCGTTCTCTTCCAGGAATTTCGTAAACAGGTTATTGCCGCTGTTGGGCTGGATCCAGCTGACGTGGACGCCTCCAAGATTTCCCGAAGTCAAATAAACGTTAACCTGTCCATTTTCCATCTGCAGGGGAACCATTCCATACGAGATGAAATCGGTAAAACCCAGGTCTTTCCATCCCTTAACAACCATATTCAGGTCTTTTACGACCCATACCACACGATCGACCTTTTTATAGCAGTCTTTTATTTGTGCTATGGATGTTATTCCCAGAAATGAAACGAAGAGAAAAGTAATTATTATTTGCTTATTCATGATTTTGATTTTTATCTTAAGACCACTGTTAATTTAATGCTCCTGTTTTTTAATTAAAAATATTTTATCTTTAATCTCACAATAACTGGAATAAACTTTATCGGGTCTCAACATGATGAAATCTACAAGTCATATAATTTTCTTCTGTTCCTTGCTGGGGCTTGCAGCCTGTGGTGGGCCGAATCCAACCATTGCTCAACAGGCTGAAGTTAAAAGCGTAACTATTCAGGGGGATCCCGGTCATTATACATTTACTGTTACGGTCAGAAGTCCGGATAAAGGTTGCGGGCAATATGCTGACTGGTGGGAAGTGATCACGGCCGATGGGGATCTGATTTATCGGAGGATATTGCTGCATAGTCATGTCAGCGAGCAGCCTTTTACCCGGAGTGGCGGACCGGTAGAAGTAACCGAAGAGCAGGAACTCATTATCAGGGCGCATATGAACAATGCTGGTTTTGGGGAAAAGGCGATTACAGGAACTGTAAAAGATGGTTTTACGAAGGTGGCACTTGATAAGGATTTTGCTGAGGATTTGGAGAAGGAAGAGCCCTTGCCGGATGGTTGTGCTTTTTAGCCCCGATCATTCATAAACCATTCTAACCTGGAAAATTCACGGATTTTTCACCTTATCAGGCTGCCCATCAGGGTTAACCTGGCGAAGTATCTTATTGAATATCACCTTTATATCTTAAAATTACGCCAAACAACAAAAATTAATGAATAGGTCAGGCTAAAAATAAACCGTCTTTACAATTTAAAATATTTATTATCACGCAGTTACGCAAATGGGTTAATTTGCAGGAAGTGAGGGATCTGCGCAGATCTGTCATTCACACACAGGCTTTAGGCTTCTTACAGTTGGGGATAAGGTGTTGTCTGGCTAACCCGTTTTGGTTATAAGAGGTGAATGTCCCAGGCGAAGCCGGAGATCCGGCTGAAAGAGGGGGTGAAAGCGGGAATAATTTACCTTCGGCTGGATCACAGGCCTGTTTATATAGGCTGATATTTATTAGCGGAGGGTATCGCTCCCAAAGTCGTCAAAGGCACAAGCCAGTGTAAATTTTTGGAGAGGTCCGGTCTTTGACAGCTTGGGTGTGACCATACGGTGTGAAATTTCAGCTTTCAGTTAACAGCTTATTCCTGTCACCGTCCGACCTCTTTAGTCCTTCGTAGTCTTGACGAAGGAGGATGTCCTCCGTGGCCTTCTTTGTGATCCGAAACTTTTAGCATAGGATCGTATCGAAGGAGTCACCGGCATCCACTTCAACTTACGCCTGCTGTGAGGTCTGCGGTCTGCTGCTTTTGGTTTTGATCTTTGCACGTTACCTGCTATTTTCAGCCTGACAGGTATCCGGCAGCCGCCCCAACGTAAACGCCTATTCTCCAAACAACTTCTCAGCGGCCATGACGAGGAACATATAATTCGTAGCACCTCCGCCCATTACATATTCGGTCTGTTGCCAGAAAAAAGGCCAGATCTTCAATTCCGGGAGATCGGGCCGGATAAGGGCTGTCCCAGAAGCCACACCACCCGGAATATAAGACCACTCAGCCCGGTTAACACCATAAGCGACAAGGACAGACTGCGCGCCGATCCCCGAGGCAAAGGACGACGTGTTCGATCCGGGATGCACACCGAGCACAAAATTCAGGGCATTAATAAAAAAGTCGTGACTGGCATGTTCAGGCCATCCTTTGTAAAAGAAATACTGTTCGACACCAAAACGCTGGATCGTCCAGCCGGCACCCCAGATATTGGGTTCATAGGGGACACCAAAAGGTGAGTCCTTGGACTGTTCTCTTAATTTTGCCTGGTAGGTGGCAACAGCCTGCGAAACCTCCTGCCTGAATTTTTTATCCTTAATGCGGGGGAAAACATGACCTACAGCCCATCCGCTGCGGTCCAGGTCTTCAATGATCGCTTCCTTCATGCCGGTAAACTCCCTGATCAGTGACGCATCATCCGTTGTGAGAATAAGCTCGGATAGGGCGATGATCTTCGAGGAAGGCGGCACCTCCCTGTCACTGGCTTGTTGCCAGAGCCACTTAGCCAGCGTAAGACATTCTTCCGCTAACTCAGGGTTGGTATCCTTAAGCACTCTTGCTGCTGCAGCCAGCCCGGCAGCAACATTAAGTTCCCTCCTGGGATTATCTTCGGTAAATACATACCGGTCATCCCGTACACCAGAATGGGTGCCTGTCTTTTCATCCTCCTGCAGGTCAGGATCATAGATAAGGTTATCAGTCATGGTGGATCCATCCCCGAGCATTACATACTGCCGCAGGCCCTGGCAGATGATACCTCTGTAAAGCCTTCCGAGATTCCTGTAACCGGCCAGTACGGTCATCAGTCCGTGTTCGATCTGCTGAATAGCATCTGATTTACCATCCGGGACATGGATCTCTACCAGGCGTTTCTCCTGGTCGATCAGGGTGGCATCGTAATCAAGACCGAATTCTTCGATCATCAACGCCAGCCGCCAGACCGTGCCTATCTGTGATTCCACACGAAGGTCGTAATCACCGGCATCGTGCCAGCCCCCGACATCAAGTCCGGGCACTGCATCAAGTGGCTGATAATCTGTAAGCGTCTCAGGACCTTGTATATACCCGTCAAAATGATTATGACTTACCGGCGCCATCAGCGCGTCGTCCAGGTGACAGGCGCCGTGCCATACTCTGTATTTCTCGTTGACACGCATATGACACATCTGAACCGGCAGATAGTACTCAAGGGTGGGCTGCCAGGCGTGACGCTCATATACATCGTTGTCGATCTTGAAGGCATGGGTCTGATAATCACCGTAGCTGATCATATACATCCCCGGCTCCCGGATATCGGAAAAGTCAAAGGTCAGGTAGTTATATCGCAGAAACTCACCCCATCCCTCAGGTGCACCGGTCTTGACAATAGTCTTACCTTCTGGTGTCAGCTTATACAGGATGACCGCTTTTTTCTTCCTGTCGGTATCGTCTTGTTCAATAATCGCAATCTTGGCTTGTTGCGGATGATAGCCAAGTTGGGAGACCTGAACCACGGGAGCATATTCCCAGCCAGGTATTACATGAGGGGTGATCACCCATTCAACAGCTTTTTGAGTCGCATTGGCAGGGATAAGGCTTCTGACGATGTACCATCCGTTGTTATGATTGGCACGGCCATCCCATAAAGATAAAGGCTCTGTGAGCGATTTGATGGTCATCCGCTGATGATCGTGGGCAGGTGCTACCGTTAACTGACGGCCCTCAGCCAGGGGACTGGCAAGGAATTCTCCATGATAATCATCGATCGGGCCGTTAGGCTGCTGGGGAAATATACCGGACTGCCCATCCATAATATATGCTTTCCCGAAAAGCTCACCAGGGAATAATTCAAAATTAAACCCAACCTTTCCGATCCATTCGCGGGGGAGAGGTTCCTCGAGGTTGACTGCAACCTTAAAGGAGTTGTTTTCAAGTGCATTAACTTCAACAGTATAGGTGAAAGTAAGATCAGGATAGATGATCGGATTGAACCCCTTCCGGTTTCGGCTGGAATCAGGATACCAGGCCTTCTGGCTGATTACCCGGTTTGTTCGATCAACCTTGAATTCACCCTTTCTGGGCACCGGTGACCATTGTCCGGGTGAAACCTCAAGCCGGACATCTCCATTCGCCGCTACCCGCACGCCGTGTTGGATAACCGTAACGCCCGTCTGATGACCGTCAGGATAAAAATCGCTGAAAACTGTAACGTTCAATCCGGGCATTTCAAAATAATCCTTGTCGTTAATGGTGAGTTTTTCCTGTGCATAAACATTTAGGGCAGAAAAAATCAATAAAAAAATGATATATCGCTTCATGTTTTAAAAATTAATATTTGTAAAAAAGTAAAAATAGCCATTAACCGGGATAAGACAAAGTGACGGCGGAATTGGCCGGTATCTGACCAGCCTATTGTTCATTAGCAGAAAATAAAAAAAGCAGGTCAAGTAAACTGGTTTGCGGACGCCCTCAATCGATATTTCCCCAAAAATTAATGACATATATCAAATTATAAAATGGCATTAAAATATTTAAAAATGAT
>CAZYDB010000162.1:0-9933 GCA_964645995.1 uncultured Roseivirgaceae bacterium | reverse complement strand
TGAAATACATCACCAGGTTAACCCCGATGAGCACCCCGATAAAATCGGGACGCTTCATCGGCCCGTCAGGGTGAAAAATTTATGAATTTTTCAGGCTAAAAAAAATATACTGGAATTATATGGAGGGGAAACTGTTTTTTCAGTAAATAATATTTTTTTAATAAATATTATAATGCTATTTTTCGAATAAGTTCGAAGAATTGTACTTGTTTTTTGCTGACGTATTTCTATTATTTATGGGAACTATTAATTAGGGAATGGATGATTAAAAGGACATTTCTTTCTTTGATATCTATTTTATTAATCAGCCAGACCCTGCATGCAGAAGCTTCTGCTCTATTGAAACCTGCACTTTTGCCCCTGATCGGCTTTCGGGTCAATGAAGGAAACCCTTACACTAATAAGAGAAAGATCAATGTCGAGATAAAATCGCTTAAACTTAGCGATAGCCTCATCGCAGATATGAAAATCGGCCTTGACCCCACGCTTGAAAACACACCATGGATAAAATATTCCAACGCACCGGTTGAGGTTGAACTCACTGAAGGAGATGGAGAGAAATTCATCTATGCCAGGCTGAGAGATATTGCTGGAAATATATCCCCAGTTGAAGCCACCAGGATTTACCTTGATACCCAGCCCCCGCAATTTGTTATTCTTTCGATAAACAAGGGAGAGGACTATACAAAAGACCCAAAAGGAAGGGTTCTGGTCTATATCGATACCAATGAAGAAGATATTGCTGAGATGATCTTCAGCAACCGGAGGGACTTTGGCGAAACCGTTTGGGAAAAATATGATAAGATAAAACGTTGGATTTTGGAACTCAGTGGCGGAGATGGTACTAAAACAGTATTTGCAAGATTCAAAGACCGGGCAGGAAATATCAGCCAGATCTTTGAAGATGATATTATCCTGGATACCCAGCCTCCTGTCAATGGATCCATTGTGATTAATAATGATGATACATATACCCGTGAACAAGCTGTCAAATTACGAGTACACGCCCGGGAAGCCGCCATGGTTCGTGTTGTCTCACCGGGAAGGTCTGAAGTATTTGAATATAAAGAAAAAGAAGGACAGCCTTTCATGGAAATTAACTGGAGGCTTGACTCTATTGAAGGCACTAAGGTTATCAGAGTATTTTTTATGGATGAAGCCCGTAACCGTACCACCAATATTATACAGGACGAGATCATTCTGGACAGAACCGGCCCCCCTTCCCCGTTTCTAAGCATTAACGGGGACAGCAGGTATACCAACCACAAGGATGGGCTGGTAACCTTACGACTTACTACAAGGGTGAATCCGGAAACTATCAGGATGGTGATCAGTAATTTTATGAATTTCCATGATGCTGATGTGCAAAATTTTACAGACGAGATCAATAACTGGAAACTGCTTGCCGAAGAGGATGGCATGAAAACCATTTATGCAAAGTATATCGATGATGCAGGTAACCATTCCGAAATATCAATGTCTAAGATCATCCTGGACCGTGTTCCTCCCACCATTAATAAAGTGTTTGTAAATGATGGTGGAAAATGGGTGACTTCAACCAAGGTGACCATTAATATGGATGTGTCTGATGCTTCCCATATGCAGATCAATAACACCACAGCCATTGCTAATATGGTGATGTGGGAACCTTTCTCTCCCAAAAAGGTGGATTGGAATATAATTCCCGGAGATGGTGAAAAGATCATTTACATGCGTTTTAAAGACCCTGCCAATAACATTACCGATGTTGCAAGCACCGAAATCACACTGGATACCAAACCACCTACCGGTGAATTCACGATCAACGCCGGAGATAAATTCACTAACGATCCCGATAAACTGGTTAACCTTTTTATAACAACCACCGATGGAAAAGGTATGCAGATCACCAATAATCCCGATTTTACAGATGTAAAACTCGAACCTGTCCGGGATAGTGTAATGAACTGGCAGTTGATCGGTGAAGACGGAATGAAAACGATCTTTGTCCGCCTGAGAGATGAAGCCGGAAATTACAGTAGTGTTCTCACCTCTTCTATCGTTCTCGACAGGTATCCTCCCTCTGATCTCGGACTTGTCATCAATGAAGGACAGGAATGGGTACGGAATCCCGCCCGAAGGGCTTCCGTGCAACTGAATGCCAGGGGAGCCTCCCATTATAAACTGGGGGAGACACCAGATCTTGACAAGCAAAAATGGGAAGTTTATAAAAATGTAACAACATGGATTTTTTCAGAACAAGAAGGTGAGAAATCATTATATGCATTTTTTAAAGACCCCGCAGGCAATGTGTCTAATCTGATAAAAGCTACCATTATGCTGGATTATACACCCCCTATCTGTGAGGAGTTCACTATTGATAACGGTGCTGATTTTACCAATAACCAGCAGAAAAAAGTCACTCTTACTATTAAAGCTCCCGACGCTTTGAAAATGGCCATTTCCAATACCCCTATCTCCGACCCTACTGATGTATCCACTCAATGGGAAGATTATGTGATTGAAAAGGAATGGGTACTTGAGGGAGAGGACGGACTTAAAACCATTTATATTATTTTCCGTGATGAAGCAGGTAATTTTTCCGGCAGGTATAACGACCGCATCATTGTTGACAGGGTTGGCCCCACTGAATGCAGCGTGGTAATAAATGAAAATAATAAATATGTTCCGCCCGGAGATCGTAAATTTCCTGTTGCACTTAGCGCCCAGGGAGCCGATAAAATCATCATTGCAGAGAATCCGGAATTTTCTGATGGTCGTTGGGAATTATTTGTTTCAAAGAAGATATATGAAGTGTCTGCTGGAGACGGTATAAAAAACATTTATATTAAGTTCAGAGATAAAGCCCTAAATGAAAGTGAAGTGTTTTCTGGATCTGTTATTCTTGATACAAAACCACCAGAAGCCATTAATCTTACCATCAATGATGGGATCATGTATACTAATGATAACAGCAAAACTGTTACGCTTGATATCGAAGCTCAAGAGGCTTCGGAAATGAGAATTATACAGAAAGGGCATCCCCCTGGTAACTGGGAAGTGTTTTCTGCTACCAAAACATATATATTGCTGGGAGAAGATGGAGAAAAAGAGATCGGCGTTTTTCTCAGAGATGAAGCAGGCAACACAACCCGGCCTCTCGTTGGAAATATCATTCTTGACAGAATTCCACCGAAACCGGTTTCGCTGATCATAGACGATGGACGGGGCTGGACAAATAGCACAGAAAAGAAAGTTACCCTTAACATCAAAGCGGAGGGCGCCAGCGAAATGCTGATCAGTACTTCCCCTTCTTTGAAGGATGCTGAATGGGAAGATTACAGGTCAACTGTTCCTGACTATATTCTTCCCGGGGAGGATGGTGAAAAAATTATTTTTATCAAATTCAGGGATGAGGCAGACAATATTTCCCCTACTATCTCAGCAAAAGTAAACCTGAAACGGACATTTTAAGGCCCTATAATACAATATTCCTGAAAACATAATCGACCTCCTCTTTGCGTTCATAATAGATATCGATTAAGGAATAGAATTGAATGATCACCGAGCGGTCCCGGGTTTCCAATCCTACTGTAATTCCCTTATTCTTAATGCCATACAGGTCCACTACTGTGTATTCAAACAAAATCCCGAAGGGAAGGTATCTAACTATAAGATCGGACAATTCATAATGCTGGTGATTATATTCCACCAGTTTATAGGTATAAAAATACATTTTCTGCTTGCGTTCATCGACCATCACCTGAAAAACAGCATCTCTTTCAGTCTGACCCTTTAAATAGAAATTGACCTGATTCTCCTGATAATCAGCTTTTGAGAAATCCCCAGGTACGGGTAAAATAAGATCCGCTGTATGTAATTTTTCATTTCTGAAAGTTGTTCCCGGGATTGTTCTTTTATCCACGTCGCTAAAGGGCATGCCGAATCCTGCAATGCCGGTAATCTTCCAACCTTCTTTATTTTTCTTCATTATCAGCAATGCATCTTCCCTCCGGCTCTGATGATCGTATAACGCATGAATGATCACTGAATGATTGTCAAATACCCGGTAAACGACCCGGATAATATCACTCGATGTATAATTTTCAAGGAAGTCATCGAACCGGTACCCATGCAATTTCAAATCCACAAAAGATTTATCAGGTGTCAGTGCTAGCAGCCTGTCAAGAACAACCTCACCGTCAAGCCATTGATCACCGCCAAAATTGATTGGAGAACCAGCCAGAAAACCAGAAAGAGAATCTGAATGACCCGTTTCTATGCCCCGGATAAATCGATCGGCAGTCTGTATCGCTTCCTCAACATCAAAATGTGACAAATCACTCCAGAAAACTTTTTGCGCTTTTATTCCCTGACTCAGGGATAGTATACAAAGTAATAAGGTTATTCTGATCATCACTTCTGTCATTTTTCTGGCTCCTGATCGTTACATCAAGATACAATATTAACGTTGAACTGAATCAAATCGTAAATAATTCCAGCAAAAATGCGGCCATTACCGAATTATTTGACGCCAGGACAGTATTAACCGTAAACCATAAATCAATATAATTGGTCTGGGCTGCAAAAAAATATATTATTTTTGAACCGATCTTTATATGGATCAAACGAAATGAAAATCCTGAAGAATCAATCGCTTAAAGATTTTAACACCTTTCATCTTGATGTTATATCAAGAGAAATGGTGGTTTTGGAGGAGGAAAAAGATTATCAGGAACTATTTGAACGCTATTCCTTTACAGATCAGAAGTACTTAATCCTAGGGGAGGGTTCCAATTTACTTTTTAGCGATCATTACAATGGCCTTATCATTACCTCCGAACTCAATGGGATCGGTTTTTTCAAAGAAGATGAAGAATATTCATGGATAAAAGTTGACGCAGGGACCAACTGGCATTCATTTGTACAAAAAACAATAAAATCAGGATTACAGGGCCTTGAAAACCTTTCCCTGATTCCAGGCAAAACCGGAGCCGCTCCTATTCAAAATATCGGCGCTTATGGAGTGGAGATCGAACAATTCGTAAAGGAAGTGGAAGTCTTTGACCTGATCGAAAAGAAATTGGTTGTTTTTACTCATAAAAGCTGTGAATTCAGCTATCGTTCCAGCATTTTTAAGAGATCATTTAAAAACAGATTCCTTGTAAAATCTATCTTGTTCAGATTAAACAAAGTCCCCCACTACAATATCAGCTATGAAAAGATCCCGGAAACACTGGATAATATGGGAATCCGTGAATTGAGCCCCGGTGTAATCAGTCAGGCGGTGATCGCGATCAGACAGGAAAAACTACCGGATCCCCGGATAACCGGTAATGCCGGAAGTTTTTTTAAAAACCCTGTAATCGATAAGATTGACTACGAAGGACTTAAAGCGGAGTTTCCTGAAATCAAAGGATATGAAGCAGGTCCTGGTTTGATAAAGATACCTGCAGCCTGGCTTATTGAGGCTTGCGGATGGAAAGGCTGGAGGGAAGATGATGCAGGTGTGTATGAAAAACAACCGCTGGTTCTGGTTAATTATGGAAAATCCACAGGTAAACAATTACTCTCCCTTGCCAAAAAAATTGAAGAGTCGGTAGCTGATCGCTTCGGGATCATCCTTGAACCTGAAGTAGACATCCTGTAAAATGCAGGCCAAACAAACATTAAAGGCAGCCCGCCAAAGATTCAGACAAGTTCCGGCAATTCCCTTATCTCCCCTTTGAATTTCTCCAGGAAAGCAAGGCCTTCATCGATCTCAATACCCTTATACTCAGCATATGAATTAAGAAAAACAACTTTTTCTATTCCCAGGGTAAAGATCATACGGGCACAGTTCAAACAGGGGGCCAAGGTTTACATACATCGTTGAACCGTCGACTGAAGCATTGTTATTCACGGCATACATAATAGCATTTTGTTCAGCGTGGATGGCTAATGAACAACTTCCTTTTGAATCCCGCGGACATCATGATCCAGGCCATTCTTCATCACAATATGGGTTCCAGCCGGTCCGTTATAACCAATCGAAATAATTCTTGTGTCCTTTGATAAAACTGCCCCAACATGACGTTTTACACAATGTGATCTCCGGGCAAGATTAACGGCAAGTTCCATAAAAAATTGATCATTATCAGGTCGGTCTATTGACAAAATAATTTAATGCTTCCAATGTAATGGGTTTTGAATATATATTTTTAACTTTAAAACTAATTGATTAAGTTAAAAATTATGAAAAAGTCAATCCGTATTTCAGTATTCATTTTCTTCTGCTGTGGATTATCTTCAAGTATTAATGCCCAGGAGGCATTAAAGCCCCGGCCAAGTCCAATGTACATGAGTACTATGAAATACGATGATACGTATATCAAGATAACCTATGGAAGACCTCATAAAAAAGACAGGGAAATATTTGGTGGACTCGTACCTTTTGGAGAGATCTGGAGAACAGGTGCTAATGAAGCCACTGAGATGACCATAACCGATGATATCTTTTTCAACGGAAACCTGCTTAAAAAAGGCAACTATTCATTATTTACAATTCCTGAAAAAGAAAAGTGGACCATTATCATTAATGCAGCGCAAGGACAATGGGGCGCCTATGAGTATGATCAATCGAAAGACATTCTGAGAACCGAAGTGCCCGTTGAAACATTAGATGTTACCTATGAACCTTTTACTATTGAATTTAGCCAGGACGAAGATCAGGCACAACTGTTAATGCTGTGGGATAATACTAAAATTTCAATACCCATTACGTTTCCGTAAATCCTTAATCAGAAAAAATTTAGGCATCAAAGGCATCCTTCGTTTTTCTTTTCAGAAGAAAGACCGTTATAAATTATTATTATTGCCGAATAACTCCACTGGGGCTCCCTAATGCATCCGTATTTTTATTACTTTTACATTGTTAGTCCTTATTTATGATCTCCATCAACGACCTTACCTATTACATCGGCGGCAGACCTCTTTATGTCAGCACCTCGCTTCATTTGAATGACAGGGATAAAGCCGGACTCATTGGTATTAATGGAAGCGGAAAATCGACCTTGTTAAAGATCATCGCCGGTGAATTAAATCCTGACGATGGTGATATATACATGAACAAGGAAAGCACCATAGGGGTCCTGAAACAGGAAATCAGTGTTCATGATGAATCAAGGTCCATTTTATCAGTGGCCATGGAGGCTTTTCAGCCGCTTCTGAAAATAAAAAAAGAAATGGATCAGTTAATCGAGGAGATAGAGAATGATCCTAATAATAAAAAAATTGAAAAGTTATCTTCTCTGCAAACCGAATTTGAAATAAAGGGAGGCTACACCCTTCAATCGCAGGCTGAAGAAATACTGGAAGGGATCGGGTTTTTAACAAGCGATCTTTTCAGACCCTTAAGTGAATTTTCAGGAGGGTGGAAAATGCGTGTTGTACTTGCCCGGCTTTTGCTTAAAAAACCTTCTCTGCTATTGCTTGATGAGCCCACCAATCACCTGGATCTCCCTTCTATTCAATGGTTTGAAACATATATCAGGAACTATGAAGGCGCCGTTATTATTGTATCACACGACCAATCGTTTCTAGACAATACCGTTAATAAAATCATTGAGATCGACAATAACCAACTTATTCAATATTCGGGAAATTTTACTGACTATATTAAGGAAAAGTTTGAGCGCCGGGAGATCCAACAGAATGCCTACATCAACCAGCAAAAAAAATTAAAAGAAGCAGAGCGGTTCATTAGCCGCTTCAGGGCCAAAGCGACCAAAGCGAGACAGGTGCAATCGAAAATCAAACTGCTGGATAAGGTAGAATTGATTGAAAAAGCTTCTGATGAAACAAAAACAATTGATTTTCAGTTCAGGTTCGCCAGGCCATCCGGAAAACAGGTACTTGATATTGAAAATGTATCAAAATCCTACGGTCCGGTTCATATCTTCCGGGAAGCTGCCGGACACATCATGCGGGGGGACAAAATCACGTTGATAGGTGCGAACGGAATGGGTAAGACCACCCTTTTAAAAATGATAGCTGAAAATGAGTCATTCACAGGAAAGATCAACAAAGGCCACCATGTAATAACCGCCTATTATGCCCAGCATCAGGTTGATGCCTTAGATTACAAAAACACGGTCCTGGAAGAGTTAAGCCAGCAAGATAGTGACTATACGGAACTGGATTTAAGAACCGTACTGGGATCATTCCTTTTTTCCGGGGATGATGTTTTTAAAAAAATAGAAGTATTGTCAGGAGGCGAAAAAGCCAGAGTTGCATTGGCTAAAACATTGATTTCAAAAGCAAATTTCCTGGTACTGGATGAGCCGACTAACCACCTCGACCTGTTTTCTGTCGATATCCTAAAGAACGCCTTAAATAAATACCAGGGAACGATGATAATGGTATCCCATGACAAAAACTTCATCAACGACACGGCCAATAAAATCTGGTACATTGAGAATAAAAAGATCAAGGAGTACCCAGGCTCACTGGATGAATACTTGTATTGGTACAACAACCTTAAAAAACCCGTAAAACATCGGAAAAAGCCTGCAAACCAACAAGAAAAGAACGAAAAAGAAAAGAATCATTCCTGGCAGGAACAAAAGGAATACAAAAGAAAAATCCGATCCTTAAAGAAGGAAATGGAGAATATCGAAAAAATGATCCATACCCTTGAAAAAGAAAAAAAGAAACTAGAGGAAAATATGTCAAAACCTGAGCTCTATGCTGATTTCGAAAAACTTGGAAACCTGACTGAAAAACTTACCGGGGTTAAAAGAAAACTCGAAGAGCAGCATGATCAATGGGAACAGGTTTTTTTAGCCCTGGATAAGACCGAATCCGCCACTAATTGATCAAAACGAAGTCACTTATAAAGAACTTTCTTACTACTATCCGTTTCCCTCCGCTGCAGAAAGTCTCTCCAACAGAAAAAAGGACGAAGGGGGCAGGCAGGTCGTCAACCACAATTCTTCATGCAGGCATTATATTTGAATGCGTGGGAATAAAATGCCATAACATACATGTAAGATGCGATCAGGATGTCCTGCAAAACAAGGAAACGACAAACTGTGGGAGCATGAGCATTCAATGTGAATTCACTATTTCCCCATTTTTAATTTTGCTTGTATATACGGGTAAAAGGGGAAACAGGGAGATGGGTAGATAGGGACAAACTGGGGAACTGCTGGAATCCTGAAGAGTACCAGACAGGGAAAACCAGGAAAATCTTCGGATTATTCATCCTTATTGTTTACCGGAATATGACTGAGTAATTCCATTTGTTCAAGTTGGGTATAATCATATTGATACAATCCATCTTCCCCGGTCATGATCAGAACATCTTCATAAGGGATCACATCGAACGCATGAATATTTTTATAGTGTTTGATTAAATGCTTATCTATTGCAAATATATCGCTCGCATCAAATACCTTAAGACCAAAATCCCCTTCACATATGAACAAAGCATTTCCATCAATACCCAACCCATGGGGATTATCCATTGGGTAACTTTTTATCAATCTTGGAGAATACAGGTTTTTAACATCGATTATATCAAGCTGATTGGCAAAGCCCATGCATTCAGTACCGGATCTCAGTGTAATAAAGGCAATAGTATCTTGTACCACTACCGGATCACAACTGGTGACATGGGCAAACTCAGACATGAACCGGGGTGCTTCCGGATTGGAGATATCAAAGATCTGCATACCATTTTGAGCTCCGATAAAAAGGTTGTTTTCATAGGGAAAAATAGTTTCGATACCCCATCCCAGATCCACAACTGTTCCGGCCAGAGGGTTGGAAACAGTGGATATGTCAAACAAGCGCAAGTTATACATTCCGGCCGTATATAATATATCATTTACGATTGCAAACCGAGCCATTGAACCACCAATTCCAGAATTATTGACTGAAAATTTTGTAAATAAAAAATTAATGAAATCTTTT
>CAZYDB010000161.1:0-10025 GCA_964645995.1 uncultured Roseivirgaceae bacterium | reverse complement strand
GGGCATTATTCAGAATTGCCTCCTCCTTTATTGCGGAGGCTTTCAAAACAAATGATACTAAAACGATCCGCAGCATTCAGTATAAAAGCTGTCTCAATCAGTTTCTGATAGGGACCGGCATATTCGCCCTGCTCTGGCTCAATATCGACAATGTTTTTAAGATCCTGCCTGAGGAATATCTTGCCGGCAAATACGTGATCTTTTTTATCGGGCTTTCAAATATCGTGAATATGGCGGGTGGGCTCTCTTCCCAGATAATCACTAATTCACAATATTACCGTTTTAATGGTCTTTTTGTGATCATATACCTCCTCTGTATTGTCGGGTTAAATGTTGTAATGATCCCTGTTTATGGCATCACCGGGGCGGCAGCAGCGGCATTCATCTCCTCCCTGGTTTTCAATCTGTTAAAGTTCTTCTTCATACTTAATAAATTGGGGATCCAGCCCTACGATACCAATCATGTTAAAATAGCGCTTATCGCCATTTTAGCCTACCTTGCAGTCGTGGTCTTCAGCTATCCTGAGAACCTGATACTGAACATAGTGATCAAGTCCGCCTTCTTTGCGATGCTTTTCGGCCTTACCAATTATCTGTTAAAGACTTCCAACGAACTTGCAGAGATAACCGATCATTATGTTAACAAATATCTGCGTAAATGATTACTGGCTCATCAGGTAGGCCTTGATATACTCATCGAGGTCCCCATCGAGCACGGCCTGTACATCACTTCTTTCAACGCCGGTCCGGTTATCTTTCACCAGCTTATAAGGATGTAAAACATAATTCCTGATCTGAGAACCGAAGTCAATTCTCTTTTTGGTACTTTCTATTTCAGCCTTTTCAACGTTCCTTCGCTCTACTTCCTCCTGATATAACCGGGATTTAAGCATCTGCATGGCCTTATCCTTGTTCTGTAACTGCGACCTTTCCTGCTGGCATTCCACTACAATCCCTGAGGGCGCATGACGCAGCCTCACCGCCGTCTCTACCTTATTTACATTTTGCCCTCCCTTGCCCCCGGAGCGAAAGGTCTCCCAGGTGATGTCAGCGGGATTAACATCTATTTCAATTGTATTATCGACAATAGGATATACAAAAACAGAAGCAAAAGAAGTATGTCTACGGCCGCCCGAGTCGAAAGGGGAAATGCGGACCAGCCGGTGAACACCGATCTCCGATTTAAGATAACCATAAGCAAATTCACCATCGATCTCGAGGGTGGCAGACTTAATACCCGCCGTATCCCCCGGCTGGTTATATACCTCCCTCACCTTAAAACCATGATTCTCGCCCCACATGATATACATCCGCAGCAACATCTCAGCCCAATCCTGGCTTTCCGTACCGCCTGCACCGGGATTGATATCAAGCATAGCACTCAACTGGTCCTCCTCACTGCTTAACATCTTCCTGAACTCCAGGTCTTCTACTGCCTTCAATACCTTCTCATATTCCTCCTTTATCTCTTCCTCCCCAACATCACCACTCTCATAGAACTCATGGAGGGCACCGAGGTCTTCGACCTGTGCCTTCACCTTCTCAAAACTATTGGTCCATATTTTTTTTGATTTGATACCTTTTAATACCCTCTCAGCCTCCTGTGTATCATTCCAGAAATCCGGGTTGATCGTTACCTGCTCCTCTTCTTTTATCTGTTCAATTTTGGTATCGTAGTCAAAGATACCTCCTCAAAGCCGTTATCCTGGCCTTTAAATCCTTCCATTGTTCGGATGTCATAACCTCTGAAGTTTAAATTTAACTTTTAATAAAATACAAAGATAAGCGTTTATTATTCAACAAAAATACGGATTCGCCGGTTACGGCCCGGACGAAATTTCCGGAATTTCAGGCTGGTCCAAAAAATACCTGATCCAACCATTATGCCTGAAGCCACAGCAATATCACCAGGCACCCTGAATGCCTGGCCTTGCATTACTGAATGGTTCAACTGATCAACCAGGAGAAGCCCAATGCCGGCAATGATCATTTTAGGCCCATTGCTGGGTGATAGAAAACCAGCAGTATGGACTGTTTTAATATAATCGATATCCTTTAATAGCACATAAATATCTTCTACTACCAGACCATTGGTATATAGCCCGGTAATAAGACCGCTGAATTCCTCTTTATCGCCTTTCAACCTCAGGATGATCCTGTCTTCGACCTGGTATACAATTCTCTTTTTCCTGCCCAGTTTCTCGAGTATAAGCCGGCCACCCCCCTGGCCGTAAACCGGAAATAAAGAGAAAAAGAAAATTATGGAAATGAAACAGCGGAATTTCAAAGAATAATTACCATTAATCTGGGAAAGTAGCAGGATTCAGGAAACTCTAATGATCCAGTTAAATTTATCCTCGGCCAAACCCCTTTTGTATTTTTCAAGCGTTTCAAAGACCCTGTTTGAAAAAGCGTTTTCATCCACAGCCGGCAGCGTATGGTCAACGCCATCATTGGCGATCACCCGGATATGGGCAATAGTGGCGGCTGTACCAACCCCAAAGGCCTCCTTCATACTCCCATCTTTAATGCTTTCAATCACCTCATCGACAGCTATCTTTCTCTCTTCGACAGTCATCCCCCAATCTCTGGCTAGAGCAATTACACTATTCCTCGTGATCCCATGCAATATGGTGTCGTCGAGTTCTGGGGTGATCAGAATGTCGTTGATCACAAACATCAGGTTCATCGTGCCTGACTCTTCAATGTACTTATGTTCAACGCCATCAGTCCATATCAGCTGATGATAACCCTCTTTCTGGGCAATTCTGGCAGGTTCTAGAGAACCGGCATAGTTGCCGGCTACTTTGGCATATCCGGTGCCCCCGGGAAACGCCCGGACATAATCTTTTTCAATTTTTACACGCAAGGGCTCTGAATAATAGGGTCCGACGGGACAGGTAAATATGATGAACTTATAACTTTCAGAAGGTTTAAGCCCGATATATTCATCGGTAGCAAACATGAAAGGACGGATATACAGGGAAGTACCCGGATGATCCGGCACCCAGCCTTTGTCGACCTTTAATAACTCATTCAACCCGCCAATAAACACTTCTTCAGGCAGTTCAGGCATACAAATACGCTTAGCTGATAAGTTCATTCGCCTGAAATTATCATAGGGTCTGAAAAGCAATACTTCACCATCATTATCCCTGTAGGCCTTCATCCCTTCAAATACAGACTGCCCGTAATGTAGCGCGCAGGCGCCGGGAGCAATCTGAAGATGCTGATAAGGTTCAATTGAAAAATTTTTCCATTCACCATCATAATAGTCCGCCACAAACATATGATCAGAGTATACTTTCCCAAAGATAATATTTGAAAAAACAATATCCGGTAAGTTGGAATTACTGACCTTCTTTACGGAAATCTTCAAGGTGTCGACCATTTTAAAAAACCATTTAAGCAAAAAACAAAGATAGTGCTAATTCAAGCCAAACACAATATATTAATTGCCTCCCGGCCGCCATAAGACCTCATGAATACCCAGATCGTGACCGATCTTACGGGCCATGACGAACAAATAATCTGATAAACGATTGAGGTACTGGATAATCCGGGCAGGTATTTCCTCCGACTGACTTAACAAGATCACTTTTCTTTCGGCCCTTCTGCATACACATCGGGATACATGGCATTGGGACACGGCCGGATGGCCGGCAGGTAAGATAAAATTTTTCAAGGGTTTTAAAACCTCTTCCATAAGGTCTATTTCCCGTTCAAGTCTTGTGATCTGATCTTCACTCACCAGCGCCAGGTTATATCGCCGGGGATCAGCCTCACAAGCCAGGTAAGCCCCCATATCAAATAATTCGTTTTGTATAACATGGATCCATTGCTTCAGATCGTTATTCAAATTCTGATCGTGGAGAAGACCCAGATTTGCATTTAACTCGTCGATCGTTCCGTAAGCATCAATCCGTATATGAGATTTGGCCACCCTGGTTCCGCCAAGCAGAGACGTTTCACCCTTATCCCCGGTTTTTGTATAAATTTTCATTCTCTTGAAGTACTTATATTTATGAATATAATACCAAGAATACTAATTTAAATGCAAATTGTTTAAAAAATCAGAAGGGTGAAGAGGTAATACCTGCCCGAATATTCGTATTCTTTTCATCGGTCTCTACCAGACCATCCCTTAATCTAACGATCCGGTGGGCATAATGGGCTATATCATCCTCATGAGTGACCATTATAATCGTATTCCCCAGTTCATATAATTTGTGAAAAAGATCCATAATGTCGTAGGATGTTTTAGAATCGAGGTTACCGGTGGGCTCATCCGCCAGAATAATACTCGGATTATTTACCAGAGCACGCGCAATGGCAACGCGTTGACGCTGTCCACCGGAAAGTTCATTGGGTTTATGATGGGCGCGGTCATCAAGACTAACGCTGGCCAGGGTTTGATGGGCACGTTCTTCCCTATCGGATTTTCCTATTCCGGCATAAATCAAAGGCAAAGCCACATTCTCCAGGGCAGAAGCACGCGGAAGAAGATTAAAAGTCTGAAAAACAAAACCAATTTCTTTATTCCGAATCTCAGCCAACTGGTTTTCAGTAAGATCGCTGACATTGTTGTTATTCAGGATGTAGGTGCCTGAAGAAGGAGTATCCAGACATCCGATTATATTCATCAGGGTAGACTTTCCTGAACCCGAGGGACCCATAAAGGCAACATATTCTCCCTTTTTAATATTGATCGTAATAGATTGCAGGGCATGAATGTATTCACTGCCCATATGATATGTTTTTGCGATCTTTTCAGTGCTGATTACCAAATCCATAAGGTCTGCTTAAATTAAAATTCTAATCCGAAGACGAAATAAACAACCTTTCGGTAAATATGAAAATGTAATTATATAAACGGAATTAATTGTTTATTATAGGTGAAATAACTTATTACCTTCCGTAAAGATAATCATTATTCCTGGTCCCATGGGTCCAATTGGTTTTGTTTTTCCCGGATAAGGGACAGGACCTCCTCCCGGTAATCCCGGTAGGCAGTCTCATCCATTTGCCTTTCTAATGATTGTAATCCTCCAACGGCATATTCATACATATTCAATTCAACGGATAGTGAAACGATCTTCTTGCCCAGGGGAAGGGAATATGGGTTGAGGACATAGGCATCAGTCAGTATTTTATAGGCACGGTAGATATCATCCATGGTGTTATTGAAATAATCAGCAGCATGGATAACGCCCATTTCAAAATAGGGATCCCATGTTCCCAGAATCAAAAAAGCCTGACTTAATCCGGTAGTATCACCTGCTTTAAGTTTTTCTGATGACTCAAGCAGAAGATCGTAAAGATAATTGGGATGATTGACAGGAAGTATTCCGGGGTAATCGATATAGGAATTATTATTGGCCAGGATAATATCGAGTCTGTAAGCGATCCTGTTTTTTCTTTGTGCGAGTAAGCTATCGCCGGACTGAAGGTCCATGCGTTCATAATAGGATACTGCCTCATTCATGGAATCCATGTCTATCAAGTACTCAACCCTTTCCAGATGCATCATATCCCTTAAGTAGGGATCCTTCATGTCTGCCACCAGGCTGCTGAAAGATCTTTCCTTGCGCAAATCCGGTCTGTAGCGGTTTATAAGATAAATTTTCTCGTCCGGTAATGCGTCAAGAGAAGAAATATGTTCCATTTTAATAATATCCAGATAAATGCGGGCAGCATTGGCCACATCGGTACTTGCTGAAATTACCAGTTCATTAAGATTCTGTTGCGCAGCATAATGATCGCCTGCTTCCATCTGAGCGATCGTTAAATGAAGAAGATCATTCTCATCTTTGTTAATATTGGTTTGTTCAAAAAACCGGACCGCCAGCTCAGGACAATCCAATTGCAAAGCCAGCTTACCCATGATCCTCAAATACTCAAGATTAAACATAGACCTGCTGCTGTAATCATCGAGTATTCCAAAGGTTTTGCCTGTTTGATGAGTAAAATAATAATTCATCGCCCGGATAATATCAACCCGGTTAATATAAAAGGAATTTTGGGTTGTGTCGACTATCGCTTTCAGTTGGTTAAAAAAAACCGTATCGGAGGAATGAACCCTGTTAACGCCTGCATTATAGAGATAAGTAAAATCTGCAACATCAACCAAACCAAATCCATCTATCAAATCTTTTTCAGACTCAGGAATCCGGAAATTATTTAGAATGGCCAGTTGGTTGGCCCTGGCTGGTTTATAATTCCTTACCTTGTACACGCGGTCCAGGGAGTCAATGGGGATATAAATACCAGATTGGGCAAGCAGCCCGTACATATTGGTAACGGGAACCCGGTGCTTTCCGGAGGCGTTGTTGGCCAGGTTGAAAAAATAATAAGCTGAGTCGGTAATTTCGGTCCTCGAATAAAAATAACCGAGATTATTTAAGATATGCGGCGAATAAGGAAATTTTTCCAGTCCTTCCCTGACCTTAAAGAGCCCTTCAAAAAACTGGTTATTTCCGATATAAACGTTGCCAAGGTTTACATAAGCATATTCAGTTGGATTCTTGAGCAGGGAATTCTCAAAATAATACGCTTCGTCGAATTTATCCTTCTGCCTCCTTCCGATCGTCGCCATGGCATAGTTAGACCGGTGGTTCTGGTGTTCATAGCTGCTGGCATTTTCATAATATTCCCGTGCCAGATCGAGTTGGTTTTCAGAAAGGAAAACATCGCCAAGGTTATTATAATAGCCGGCAAGAGATTGATAATAAGGGAAAATGCCTGACTGGAAAAATATGAAGCCAACGGCTATTACACCTCCGATCCTGAATACAAAAAAGGGGAATATCCTGCTTTGATACACGATTTTACTTACACGCATATTATTCACCAGCATCGAACTGAAATTGGCAATGATATAGATAAAATACAGGATGCCGAAACCGAGCTGGCTGTAAAGAATAGCATCTTCAAAGACTTCAATGAATGGATCGTTACCTATTGAAGACAGATACGCTATTGTGCTCATTGTCAGGATAGCAAAACCCAGGTAAATCAATGCGCCAAATGGCTTAAACGAAAACATCTCGGCGTACAATTCTTCCCGTTTTTTAAAGCCCCATAAACCAATGATCATTGCGATGCCAAGTAACAGAAAGGGATTGAGGTATATAAGGTCCCATCTGATCTGCCGGGTATAGTGCATATAGGTAATCGCAACATAGGCCAGGAATGAGAGGGAGATCACAATAAAGTGTGCGAGGCTGTTTTTGCTATCCGGCGTATTGGAACGGGTAATCAGATATATAAAACCATAAATGATCTCATGGGCCACTGATAGTATGAAAAAGACAGCAATGATAACCGGGGCATAGATACCATAGTTGGCGATATATAAGAACGGTCGTTCCACTCCTGCAAACTGATGGAAAAGAACCCCTATGACTACCGCAATCAAGGAATAAATAAGAAAGCGCCATAAAACCGGCAGGGATGGATTGAATTCACGAAAATAGTATCCCGGAGCCAGGTATAATCCTAAAACGATAAGGAGGGCAGAGTTATCATTCTGATTGAACAAATCAATCTGATTCAGATTTAATAGCACCATGAATCCGATGAATCCGCCCAGTCCGGCATAGAACCAGAATTTCGAAAAGGATGGCAAAACTGCCATAATCAGGTTTATGCTGACCACCAGAAAAACAAGGTAAACATATACATGAAAATGACTGATGTGGAGATCAGAACCTTCAAAATATTGAAAAATAACATAGTTATCAACGGGAATACTGAAATTCACCAATCCCCTATCGAACTGATAAATACTGCCTTTAAGCTGATCCAGCTTATTAACAACCTCCCATTGAATTACATTATCAATACCTGTAAAGATCGTATAGGCCCCGTAGATTAAGTTGACCAGTGTAATAGTGGCGAAGGAAACGAACAGGAAACGTTCCTTTCGTTCCCATTCCCTCCAAAAAAACAGTGTTTCCATTTGTATGATTTAATCCTTAACCTTGGGAACGATGAAAAAATCCTTATCCCGCTTAGGTGCGTTTTTAAGGGCTTTTTCATGATCCAGGTGATCACCAACCCGGTCTTCTCGTAAAGCATTAACTTCAAGGGTCATATTGGTGAGGGGCTCCACACCATCCGTATCGATCTCATTTAATTTTTCAACCCAGGTGAGTATTTCACTAAGACTGTTCAATAATTCCTCTTCTTCCTCTTTTTTAATTTCGAGACGTGAAAGGTGTGCAATCTTTTTTAATGTGTCCTTATCCACTTTCATAAAAGCAAATTAACCAAAATGTTACTATAAATAAGAATTTTTGGCTATTGTTTTTTATCTCTGCCATTTGCCATTATATCATCCGTATTAATTTTTTACTGACAAGGTTGAAGCGGATGATAAGCAATACCGCCGTTACCGTTAATCCTGTCAGCAGTCCAATCCATATCCCCTGGGCCCCCAGCATCAGCTTTATACCCAGCAGATACCCTATGGGAAG
Source organism: uncultured Roseivirgaceae bacterium (assembly GCA_964645995.1). Classification (GTDB taxonomy): domain Bacteria; phylum Bacteroidota; class Bacteroidia; order Cytophagales; family Cyclobacteriaceae; genus JAGTVG01. Next base: position 1,548 of record CAZYDB010000161.1, on the reverse strand, counting down.
AGCAAGCACCCAGTACGCGAACAAGGTCACGAGTGTGGGTATACGAACATCGGCCATACCACGCAAAGCACCAAGTCCTATTACCTGGAGGCCGTCAGAGACCTGGAAAAATGCTGCGATAATGATCAGCCGGGTGGAAAGTTCAATTACCTGTTTGTCGTCAATATACAATGCTGGAAGATAGCTCTTGAAAAGAATCAGTAAGATTGCGGCGGTACCCATAAAGACCATGCTGATCAAAAAACCTGTAAAGCCCACATAACGCAACATCCGGACATCTCTTCTCCCCCACTGATTACCCACCCTTATGGTCGTAGCTGTTGCCAGGCCGGAAGCCATCATATAGGTTATAGAAGCCAGGCTGATCGCAATCTGATGTGCAGCGAGTGCCGTAGTGCCTAACCAGCCTACCATGATCGCCGCCAGGCTGAAGGCTCCTACTTCGAAAATGAACTGAAAGCCTGAGGGCAAACCGATAGACAATATTCTCCGGACCAGGTTTCGTGCCAGACAAGTTGGGTTAAATTCCGCCCAGTAGGGCTTGAAGCGTTTTTCATAGTAAATAAAACCGGCCATGGTGACAGCCATGATCACCCTGGCCAGAAGCGTGGCGATACCGGCACCTGTCAATCCCAATGCCGGCAACCCCAGTTTTCCAAAGATCAGTAAATAATTCAGGGCGATATTGATCAGGTTGCCTGATACGGTGATGACCATTGCTTGCCGTGTAAATGATAAGCCTTCAGCAAACTGGCGGAAGGTCTGAAAGACCATGAATGGGATAATACTTACTGAGATGATCAGAAAATAAGGGCGGGCTTCCATTACTACCAAAGGCGGTTGATCAAGCAAGGGCAGGATAAAGGACGTTAAATATAACAGTCCTAATAATAGCAGGCCTGTCCCTGAATTAACAACAAAGCCATGGGATAAAAGATCCATGATGGTCCTGTTATCCTTTTCTCCATCAGCTTTGGCCACCAACGGCGTAATCCCATAGGATATGCCTATACCAAAGGTGAGGAAGAGAACAAAAATACTGTTTCCCAACGAAGCGGCGGCCAGCGGTTCTTTGCCTAACTGTCCGACCATAATGCTGTCAGCCACTCCCACCAATACCTGCCCCAACTGACTCAGCATTACAGGATAGGCCAGGTTTATCGTGATTCCTGACTGCTTGATGGCCTCATGGATATTCATAGGACAGGTCAGTTTGCCGGGATCGTTAGTCCGCCGGAGATAAATTTCTTAACGCCTGTAACCTTTTCAGCAGTGGCGGATGAGAATAATTAACATAAACATAGGAAGGATGGGGCGTCAGATTCCCCAGGTTATGAACTGAAAGCTTTTTTAGGGCCTCCATTAAAGGTATCGGTTTGAAAGTCTGTCCCGCAAAAGCATCCGCTTCATATTCATTTTTCCTGCTCATCACGTTCATCAGGATGCCGGTAATGGTGGAAATAGGTGAGAAAAGGATCCCAAAAGCCAGTAAATTCAGATGAATGCTCAGCTGCTCTCCACCGAAAGCGGCCGACAAAGCCGGATTAA
>CAZYDB010000160.1:0-10047 GCA_964645995.1 uncultured Roseivirgaceae bacterium | reverse complement strand
TTTTTTATTCAGCAATAAAGTGATAATCTCCGGCGCCTGTCTCCATAACCACCTTCCCGGAGCCATCATCCACCAGGACGAAGTCCGTACTATCCTCTGTCAATTGCCCGTTTTCAAAGATCACCTTTCCTGACTCGGTGATCTTTATACCGGCAGACACGGGAAAATGTATCTCAGCCCTGGTATTCGGAGGGATACTCACATCCCAAACAAAAGCAGCCCCTTCCCTGCTCCATGAACTCGACAGCAATCCATAGTCTGTCTCTATAGAAGCTTTTGCCCAGTCCAGTCCCTCTGCCGGATGTGGCGCCAGCTTCGTCTTTTTAAAACCAGGATGGGCTGGCATCGGCTGAATACCCGCCAGGTAGCCGTAGTACCATTCACCCACGGAGCCCAGTGCAAAATGATTCCTCGAATTCATCCCTTCCGGAGGCTCGGTATCCGAGTTCCACAGCTCCCAAACCGAGGTAGCGCCATTTTCCACCATATATCCCCAGGAAGGATAAGACGTCTGAATGGCTGTTTCATATGCCAGCTGATGATAGCCGTATTCCGACAACATAGGCAGAATATATCCGGTGCCCAGGAAGCCGGTGGTCGGATGTTTACCTTTGGCGATTACGTTTTGGGCGACATTTTCAGCAACTTCATCTTCCAGCCCTTCAGGGACCAGGCCAAAAGCCAGCGGAAGCAGATTAGCTGTCTGTGTACCTCCTTCATAACTATTGGATCCGGCATCGAAATAGGCTTCATTGAAGGCTTCCTTTATCTTTTCCGCACGATCCTCATACAGCCGGGCATCCTCCTCCCTGCCTGTGATCCCGGCCATCCGGCCCAGCAGCTTGGTGCTGTAATAAAAATAAGCGACCGAGATCGGCTGTCCTGGTGATTTCTCCACCGCAATCCAGTCACCATATCCAAACCAGTCATTTTCCTCATTACTCCAGATATACAGGTAATCTTCGCTGTTGGCGTACATATACTCTACCCAGGCCTTCATCCCGTCATAATACTTCTCGATGATTCTTTGGTCATTATAAAATTTATAAACTACCCAGGGCACGATCACCACGGCATCTCCCCAGGCCGGCTTGGAAGGCCCTTTGACGACGATGGCCGGGTTGACATCATGCACATAACCTTCGGGATCCTGGCTGTCAGTGATATCATTCATCCACTTATCATAAAACCGGGCCATATGCATATTATAACAGGAAGTAGGCGCAAATATCTGCGCATCGCCCATCCATCCCAGACGTTCATCACGCTGCGGGCAATCGGTAGGCACACTCATCATATTTCCCTTCTGCCCCCTTTTGATATTGCCATAAAAAGCATTGATAACATCATTGGAACAAGAAAATTCCCCGGCAGGATCTGCCGCCGAATGGAATACCAGGCCGGTCAGCATGGAGCGGTCCGGCTGAAGGCGCAGTCCTTCCACCTGAACATACCTGAAGCCATGATAGGTGAAATACGGTTCGAATTCTTCCGTCCCTTCCCCGGCACAGATATAGTAATCGGTAGCCGTGGCGGTCCGCAGGTTTTCCTGGGCCACCGTTCCATCCTCATGCAATAACTCGGCAAACCTCATGGTTATGGTGTCGCCTACATTACCTTCAACTTTGAGATTTGTATAGCCCACCAGGTTAACACCGAAATCAAATACAAAAACATCAGGCTTTACTTCTTTAATATCGACAGGCACTACCCGTTCAGTGATCCTTATCGGCGGCGCCTGCTGTGGGGTCAGCAGCACTTCCGGCTGATCAATGAGTACGGCACTCTCCCAGCCTGCATCCTCAAAACCGGGCTGGGCCCAGCCCTCCTGTTCCATCCTCGCATCATAAGTAACCCCATGATAGATAGTATTTTCAACATAGGGTGAATGGTCCACTTTCCAGGTTTCATCGGTCGCGATCACCTGCCTGGTGCCGGCATTATTGATCTCGAGCTGGGCAAGCAGCCGGAGCGGGCCGTTGCTGTAAGCTACGCCGCCCTGCCAGCCCAGCCCACTGCTCCACCACATATTACCCAAAACAGCGCCGATAGCATTTGACCCTTCCTTTAATAAGGGCGTCACATCATAAACCTGATACTGGATCCTCACCGGATAATCAGTCCATCCCGGCGTCAGCAGGTCATTGCCTACTTTGCGGCCGTTGATGTACAGAATATAATTACCCAGGCCGGTAATATATACCCTCCCCTGATCAATACTTCCGCTGATGTTAAATTCTTTCCTCAGCATGATGGATCGGGGCGGCCTGCCGGTCTCCATCGTGCCGATCCAGCGGGCTTCCCAGTCACCCGCCTCAAGCAAAGCCATCTCCCAATAGGCAGGCTCGCTATAAGCCGAAACATTACCTTCCCGGTCCCAGGTGCGAACCTTCCAGAAATAACGGGTTCTCGAAGTAAGCGGCGGACCCTCATATTGTACCAGTTGTGACTGGTCCGATTCAGTTTTGCCGCTGTCCCAGATATCCCCTTCATCCCCGGAAAGAACCTCCAGCGAACTGGCAACCAGGACCTGGAAGGCTGTTTGCTTCGCGCCCCTCGAGTTATCATTGACCATCCAGGAAAACCTGGGTTGCATGGCATCGATACCCAGCGGGTCCGACTGGTATTCACATCTTAAGACTACAGGAGCATTCTCCTGAAGACCGCTATCGAGGATAGTATCGCAATTAATAAGAAAAAATGAAACGAATAAAAAAAGGATAAGGCTTTTCATAATGATTTTCATAGGTCAAAGGGATTGAAAAAGGGATATCATTCAATATCCCTTTTTTGGTTTATTGTTTAAAAGGATCAGGAGAACCTCATCTTTTGAGGATCCCATGTCACGATCTTATTCTTGAAATGACTTTCGTTGGCTGCCAGCGATGGTCCGGCGGCCCTCAGGCCATAGGTAGCATCTTCCACGATCTTTTTATTTTCACGAACGGCCGCAATAAGATTGGCCCAGTGGTCATCACGGTCATCATAACCGTCAGGAGGGGTGAATACTACTTCATTGCCGCCGCTTACTTCAGCGGGCACATCATAATATTCCCGCTTATACCGGGCAATAAATTCTTCCTGGACATCTTTCGGGAAAGTATACAGGGAATCATACCCACCATAACCAGGCTTATTAGGCAGCGGATTCTTTTTGAGGATCAACGTATTTCCAACAAAATCCATGGCGCCGTCCGACCCCACCAGTCTGAGCAGTGTTCCCTGCCCACCGCCGCCATCGGTGAAGTTCACCCGGATCTGCATATTGAACTCCGGATGGGTAGGAGCCTTGGGATAATCAATCACACAGGTGAGGATATCAGGCACATCCCTGCCGTCCTTCCAGTATCGTATGCCACCGGAGCCATAGACGCGGCTAGGCCCCTGGGAACCAATTATCCAGTGCAGCCATGAAAAAAGGTGGACGAAGAGGTCGCCCGCGATACCTGTTCCATAAGCTTGGTAATTCCTCCAGCGGAAAAAGCGGACCGGGTCGAAAGGTGTTTTCGCCGTATCCCCGAGGAAAGTGTCATAATCGATATTTTCCGGTGAAGCATCCGGAGGAATTGAATACTGCCAGGCGCCCAGTGATGAATGCCTGTCATTGACCGCCTCAACCATGATCAGGTCGCCGATCTCTCCGGCCCCGTATAATTCCCTGGCCTTCTTCAGCATGATGGAACTAACACCCTGGCTGCCCACCTGGAATTTGGCATTATATTTTTTCTCGGCAGCAATTACTGCATGACCCTCATCGATTTCCTGGACCATCGGCTTCTCACAATAGATAGCCTTGCCGGCCTTCATGGCATCAATGCTGATGATGTCGTGCCAGTGATCCGGCGTGGCGATCAGGACTACATCGATGTCATCCATCGCCAGGATCTCCCGGTAATCACGGGTGGTGCGGATATCATTGCCATACATCTCCCGTGCCCGGGTTAACCGGCCGTCATACAGATCACAGACAGCCGCCAGCTCAACACCGGGAACCGACCGGGCCGAATTGATATTATAATGAGCGATGATCCCCGTACCGATAACACCAAGACGGATCCTGTCATTGGCGGTGACCTTTTTTGGTTCAAGTAAAGACTCGCGTTTTAACATTACTGTTTCCCGGCCGGATTTACTGACAGCCGCATAAGGCATGCTGCCTGCCAGTAAAGACCCCTGGGCTAAATGCCTGACAAATTTTCTTCTTGAATAGTTCTTCTTTCCTGCCATGGTAAATTTTGTTTTATTTATTTTATTTATGATAGATTATACTTGACATTCATCAGATTAAAACATAAAATAAAGGATGGGTATTTTTCCATAATTAAAAGATGAAAAAAATCCAATAAAAAATACCGGTGCTTAATTATGATCATCGAATGATTAAATCTACAAATTTTTTATAATATTCACGATAGTAAAATATATTATTGCAGCCTTTGAATTGTTATATTTAGAGGCCTAAGCGATTTTTTCTACAATAAAAGCAATTAAAAAAACACAAGATAATGAAAACCATACCTGCTTATTTCTCCTCGGCCCTGGCTTCGGGAAAACTTCCCCTACTCGCCCTTCTGATCCCCGCAGTGCTGGCATCCTGCGAAAAACCGGTGAAGGAAGTCCCCAGGTACGACTACCTTCCCATGGCTGCTACACTGGAAAAAAGTCTTTTTAATGATATCATGGATCACTGGTATCCACTGATCCTCGACTCCGCTGCCGGAGGTTATTTGTCCGGATTCACCCATACCTGGGAAATGACCGATGCACAGACAAAATCGATCGTTTACGAAGCGAGGCATGTATGGACTACTTCTTATGTTTATAAAAACTATCCTGAAAGGGCCGAATACCTGGAATACGCTGACCATGGATTTCAGTTTATGAAAGATCATTTATGGGATAGCCAACACGGCGGCTATTTTATCGATGTGAGCCGTCAGGGGGAGCCCCTCCCTTCTACAATGGATGAGAAAAGGATCTATGGCAATGCTTTTGCCATCTATGCCCTGGCACAGTATTATGAAGTATCCCAAAAGGAAGAAGTGCTTGAATGGGCCAAAAAATCTTTTCAGTGGATCGAAGAACACGCCCATGATCCAGTCAATGGCGGCTATTTTGAGTTTCTCATGAGGGATGGAACGCCAATACTCGAAGATGACGCCATAGCGGTGCAGCAAAGAGACCGCCTGACAAAGGGATATAAGGATTTCAATAGTTCCATCCATATTCTCGAAGCTTTGACTACGCTTTACCTTGTGTGGCCTGATGAGCTGGTGAAAGAAAGACTGGAGGAAATGTTCCTGATCATCAGGGATGTAATGGTTGCGGAACCTGGTTACCTGAAGCTTTATTTCCATCCGGACTGGACACCGGTGCTGAGTGAGGAACTGGATGAAAAGGCCGGGGAAAATCTCTGGTTTACCGACCATGTAACTTTCGGCCATGATATTGAAACAGCCTTCCTCCTGTACGAAGCAGCAGAGGCACTTGACAGCTATGATGAAAAAACACAGAAGATCTGTAAAAAACTCGTCGACCATACCATTATCAAAGGATGGGATAACGAATATGGCGGGTTCTTTGAAAAGGGGAAATATATCGACGGTGACAGTCTCACCATCATCGATCATCATAAATCATGGTGGACCGAGGTAGAGGGTTTTAACAGTCTGCTTTTAATGCATGCCCTGTATCCGGAGGACGACATGGATTACTACGGGTATTTCCTGGATCAGTGGGAATACCTCCATACGTATATGATCGACCATGAATATGGCGGCTGGTATAACAGCGGGCTGGATACCAATCCGAAGAGCAGGACGGCGGCCAAGGCGCATAACTGGAAAACAACGTACCATAATGGCCGGGGAATGATCAACTGCGTGAACCGCCTCCGGGCCCTGGCTTCAGGCAATACGGCTGAGGCGCACTGATCCGGTATAGCGGTTTTTTATTGCTTTTACCAGTGAATGGTGAATAATAATGATGAATTGCACGGGTTAAATTAAAAAAATATTTATTTAAAAAACATTTTATCCCTTCCTTTGCGTTATTAGGAATATCATGTAAAATACTATTACCGGTACCGGGTGAAAAAATTTGGACTGACCATACTGCTGGCTTTGTTATTCTCCTGTGGGGATGAATTCCCGGAATTCAATCCGGCCATCGAACATATTTATAAAAGCGAATTCAAAGTCTGGAAGAAGAAAGATCTTATTGTAAACAATTCAACCGGTGAAATCACCACCGTCGAAACAAGGGAATTAAATCTTCAGTATATCTTTTTCAGGGATAAGATCCTTATATCCACAGACCGTGGAAACACCTATGATACCCTTACTGATATCCATATCTCTATTGATTCAATAGCCTATACGTATCCGAATAATGGCATGCATGAATCCTTTTTTGTCAGGGACCTTTTCCGCATGAGGGATGGAAGCCTTATCGATGATGACCAGAACAATCCACGGAATGAAGCGTTTCCGGAGCTTGATGGTTTCTTTCTTTTTATTGAACTGGAGGACAAAGAAAAGCGCAGCGGGGAGAACAGTGTGATCACTGAAACCTACCTGATGTATTCAGAAGGATTTGCAACAGCAGATTAACACGGGGTCACCTGGACCTCATCAGAATCAAATAAGACGCTAACCTCCCCGGACCAGTTCCGGGGTCTTCAGGAAGCACGCTCTGGCTCAAGTGTTGATGCCGGGTGATTGCGCGGGGTCACCCGGACCTCATCAGAATCAAATAAGACGCTATCCTCCCCGGACCAGTTCCGGGGTCTTTTCATAAAGTATTCTGTTAAAATCCTGGTAAAGATCCCGGCATACCGCCTACTGCGGCACAGCCTGTGCCGGGAAGGTTACGTTTCTTGAGCTGGGAAAGTCCCGGAATTGCATCCGGGATGTGGCCGGGAGAGACCACCATAAAACCGGAGAAGTCTTCACATGGAATGCTCACGCTCACACTGTCCTAGGCCGGACCCTCCGAAAGGTTGCATAGGTTTCTGCAGTTGTGCAGTTGGAGACACTTTTCCCCATTTCCCCCATTTACTTACTATTTATGAGATGAAGGGTCTTTTATCCTTTTGGAAAGTATACTATCCAGTGATTGTATCACTTTTGTATATTGTGGATCATCGATAAAGCTTTCGGTCTCCAGCGGATCAACCGCATAATCATATAATTCCATTGCATAGGTATCGCCCGTTGCTCTTTCTATCCATTTGGTATACCGGTACCTTTCGGTGCGTAGGGTATATCCCATATATTCCATCCCACTACGGGGATACTGGCTCATTGCGGAGACCCGGATTTTTTTATCAGGTTCATCCAATGCAGGTTTCAGGCTCAGGCCCTGAAAATAATCAGGACCGGGTATTCCTGCCAGTTCACACAAGGTAGGAGCAATATCCGTAAATTCAGTAGGCCCGAAATGTTTTCCTCCTTTGGTTTTCTGACCGGGGTCTTTGATGATCAGGGGCGCTTTGACAGCCTGTTCGAAATTGGAGTGTTTACACCACAGGCCATGATCGCCAAGATGCCAGCCATGGTCGCCCCATAAAACCACGATCGTGTTGCCGGCCTGCCCCAGTTCTTCCAGCCTTCTTAACAGCTTTCCGGTCATGTCGTCAATATAACTTGTTGCGGCATAATAGCCATGGATCAGGTCCAGTTGCAATTCTTCCGGAAGGATGGTCTCAGCAGGAATACCGGTATATCCATGTCGCAGTTCACCGGAATTATGATAAGCAATTACCGGGCTGTTTGCCGCCTGTTTCCGGAATTCTGCAGTGGTAAAATCCTCTCTTTTATACAGGTCCCAGTATTTTTCAGGAGCCACAAAGGGCAAATGCGGTCTGTGGAATCCGACTGCCAGGAAGAAAGGCTCATTAAGTGGCGCGAGCGAATCCATCAGTTCAATAGCGTGTCTGCAGATAGCCCCGTCGGTATAGGCATCAAAAGGAACGCCGGCCCGTTCGACCGGTGGAAAAAACCGCTGTTGCACATAATCACGAATTTCTCCTGATGCCGTCAATCCGGAATTCCTGGCCTCCTGCTGCAGGATCGTGATTTTTTCTTTTGCCTCCTTCCCGGCATAAAAATATAAGGGGGCGCCATGCTCAGCATTATAGGTATTGAGCTCCCCCGGAGAGATATAAGCAACACTCCACGATAAGGGATCATGGGGTCCGCCCCAACTCCCCTCCAGGCTGCGGGGATCAAAGATCTTTCCCGTGGCGGCTGTCTGATAACCTTGATTTTTAAAATACTGGGGTAAGGTAATTATTCCGGGGTTCCTTTCCCTGATAAGGGTTTGAAGGTCCCATACCCGCAACTGGTCAGGATAACGCCCGGTCAGCAGGCTGGCCCTGGAGGGAGCACAGACAGCCTGCTGGCAATAGTTCAACATAAACGTAGTGCCGGCCGCGGCAAGTCGGTCGATTTGGGGCGAATGAACCAAGGAATCCCCGTAACATCCCAACGCCGGTTTCAGGTCATCAATGGCAATAAACAAAATATTGGGCCTGCGGGCGGCTCCGGCATTTTGGTCTTGTCCGGTAGTGCATGATGTTATCAGGAATAATAAAATGAAAAAATCAGATAGTTGCCTCATGATATTAATGTTTCAATTAAAAAATCCTCCGAAAATTAACCCCAAAAATTCATACATTAAAAAAGGACGGTGACCCCGCCGGTGTCGAGGCTTATAGCAAAGCCTGCATACGGTCATACACCTTCCGGAAACGCTCTTCAATGATTTCCTTTTCCTCTTCTTTAAGATCTTCTTTATACCGGTCCATTTCTTCCAGGAGGTCCCGGATCTCATCCTTGGTTAACCCGGATATGATCTGTTCAACGACCGCTCGCCGGGAAAGCGTCGATTCATTCTTTAGATAGATGGTCTCTTCGATATACGCTTTTGCGGGTTTCGGATAGATCTCACCGATAACCAGGCCGAATTCAGCAAGGGGCAATGCCGTTAACTGCCCGTGTAAGGTCATGAAATCAACGGCCTTTTCCTTATGATATACGGCATCGAAGCGGGAGGTGCTCACCGGGCTGACCGCACCGCTTGTTTCATCAATCGTAAAAGGACGGTCATACTTTTCTTTCAACTGATACACCTGCTGGGAATCCGTTGCCGTCCTGGCGGTATGCTCCAGGTACCATTCCCATTCCATTACCGGTGATACGCTGCAGAAAACCAGGGAATCCGTAAACGCGATCCTTGTTTTCCAGTTAGACCGGGAATGTCCCAGAAATACTGCCAGGTCATCGAAACCGTACAGCTCAGATATTTGACTGCTTCCGGGTTCAAAAACATATAAGGCAACTTCCTCAAGGAGATATTCCGGAATGCCCCCATCCGGGAACCGGGCCAGGCCCCTGGCAGGCCTGTAGGCTGCCGTGGAGATGATACAGGCAACCCGGCTATGCTGATCATTCCAGCATGCCCCATGATGCAGATCGAGAGACAGATGCACATACCTGGAATGGCAGGAGCTGAGAAAGGCGGCGGTCATCACAAGAAGAAAAAATACTATGCCAAAAGAATAACTTTTCACCAGCAAGAGATATTAAGTTAAAAAATCCTGTTCGTTTAAGTTCCCTGACACAAGTTAAAAAGCTGCCGGTATAATTCTAAGGAGTTATCATAAAAAAACCAGCCAACATTTAAACTTTTTATATTTATCATATGATCAACAAAAATCCAGCCTTAACGGGTATATTGAAACCATGAATGTGATTTTAAAAATAAGTTGTACGGCATTTAACCCCGATTATTCATAAACTCTTCTCAAAATAAACCGCCTATACCATTTAAAATATTTATTATCAGGTAGTTACATGATGATCGCCCCGATTTTATCGGGAAAAATTTATAAATTTTTCGGGTTAAAACAACCGACTGTAAAAGTTAACCTAAAAATAATGTATCAATGATGAAGTCCAGTGAATACCCAGCTTACCCATTTCATCTGGCCTCATATACGGTTCCTGTTCGTCAGTACCGGATTTTTAAATTCACGCATCCTAT
>CAZYDB010000159.1:0-10130 GCA_964645995.1 uncultured Roseivirgaceae bacterium | reverse complement strand
TGAAAATAGGATCCCCGGGGCTTCCTTCCTTGAGACTTTCTCCTTGCTGATATTCGATAATCCCATAATGGCTATTCCTAAGCCCGCGATTATAAGCAGTGTTTTCATTTTTTATTATAACAGTCGAATGGGGAAATGATTCCTGACAAGACAGGGATAAAAAATCACTCTTTTTCAAGCTTGTTCAGGATGCGTGCCCGGGCCTCGTCAGAAAGGGCAATTCCCGGTTCCTCGCGGGTACGGGTGAATTCCTCAAGCGCATGATCCATGGTTTTGCTCTGCCCTTCATAGGCTTGGCAAGCACTGCACATGCTGGTATGCATTTTAAGCTGGAGCTTTTCTCTCAGGGACAGGCCGGTGACCGACCTTTTTTCAATAAGTTCTGTTGCTTTCTTGCAGGAAAGCATTAATATATTCATCAATTTTTTCATGTTCTCGTCTCAAACCAGTGGATATCAATACATTTTTTCAACATTAGCTTGCTTCTATGCAGTATCTGCCAGTAATTAGACGGCGTAATTGATAAATCCTTACATATTTCCTTGCCTTCTTTTCCCATTAAATATTTAGACAATAGGATCGTCTTCCAGTTGACCGGCAGATTATCCATACACTGATCCATGATCTTTCTGAAATCAGGATTCGCAAGAAGATCTTCATCCTCATCCCAGTTCGTATGTGCAACTGTGTCGATCCAATGGTCGTTCGAATCAAACATTCCCTCTGTTTCATGGAACATTTTTTCTTCCTTGCTGGTTTCAAATTTCAAAAAAGATCTGGCCTGCCTCCGGTAATGATCGACTATTTTATTATTGAGAATGGAAAATAGCCAGGTCTTCGGATTGCTTTCACCCTTGAATGACCCGTATGCTTTTAAAGCGGCAACAAACGTGTCCTGTACCAGGTCTTCGGCCGTTTCTTTATCCGAGGTTTTATATAAAGCCCTCTTAAACAGGTCTTCTCCATATTGTTGTACCCATTTCGACAATGTGTTTTGTATCGATGCCGTTTTATCCTGCTCCATCCGGAATTTCGGTAAAATCGTCTGCCCTAAAAATAACAAAGGTAATTTAGATTTACTGTAAATCGATTAGAATTTTTATACCTCCTTTTCGGGGCAACCTGATTTTTATTGATCTTTACCGCAAAATAAACTTTTCTGTCAGGAAAATGACTACCTGCCGACTAAACTGTTGCTGTATTGAAAAGTTTATGAATATGCTTATCTATCTGAAGTATGTGGTCAGGGAGTTGATCAACCCCTTAAATTACCTGATGGCGCTCGCGATCGGTATTATCATCAATTATTTCCAGGGCGTGGGCCTGTTCGTCTCCGCCGTTCCATTTATCGTTCCCATAATCGTTCAATCGCTGTCCAAAGCATCGGTAAAATACAAGAATAGGGGACAGGCGCTACTCGTCCGCCTACCGATGGAAAAGAAGGATCCTGCTTTTGTGATCAACAGAACTGGGGATATAATTGCCTCCGAAGGGCTTACGAAAGACTTTTTTAATAATCACAGGATAGACAATATCAGCGAATTATTCGAGGATAATCCTGAACTCATGGCGGAGATAAAAGCATTTTCATGTACCAGCGAGATTTATAATGCAGAACTATATGCTACTAAAGCGGATAAGTATTATGAGGTATATATTAAAGCAGATACATTTAGTAATTACCTGCTCGTATGGCTGGAAGAAGTAACCATCAGAGTAAAGGCACAGACCGAATGTGAATCCATCGCTATGTTTGCCAGGTTAAACCCGGAACCAGTACTTCGTTTTGATGCCCGGGGAAAGATCCTCCAGTCAAATTCGGCGGCTAATGAGATCTTTGACAATAAGAATCTTGCCGGTGCCAGGATCAAAACATTAATCCCTGAACTCGATGCTCTCAACTTCCGGAAATTTATTAACAATAATGAACAGATGAATGTAACTGCAAATATAGAAGACAGGATCATACGGCTGCTTTTACGCGGTATAGGGGAAGGGAGTTTCTGCCAGATATATGGCTCCGACATCACAGAACTGGTCAATGCGAGGAAAAAGATTGAGGAACAACAGAAAGAATTGAGAGAAGTCAATGAAAACCTCGAATCCCTGGTACGGTCAAGGACCGTTCAACTCACCGATACCATAGCAGAATTGCACAAGACCATATCCGAACTGGATAAATTTGTTTACAGTGCATCTCATGACCTGGTGGCTCCTATGAAAACGCTGTCGGGTTTAATCCATCTGGCCCGGCTGGAATCAGACAATCCCTCAGCCATACTCCATTTTGACAGAATGAAAAGGACCCTTGACAAGCTCGAAGATATCATCCGGCTGATCAGGCAGTATTCCGATAATAGCCAGCAGGAAGTAAAGGAAGAAACAATCGATCTTGCGGTTTTTTTTAACAGAAGCATTAAAAGGATCATCTCGTCATCGGGACAACCGGTGGCGAAAATAGAAAACAGGGTTCCTGCAGGAGTGAGCCTCACGACGGATCCCCGACGGTTGAGTATAATTATTAATAATGTCCTGCAGAATGCATTAACCTACAGGAATAATAAAAAGAGAACACATTCAGTAAAAATCGATTACAAAGATAGCCGTAAAAACTATTCAATAATTAAGATCACTGATAATGGTACAGGAATAAAAAGGGAAAACCTGGACCAGGTATTCGGTATGTTTCACCGTTCCAGTGAATTATCTGCCGGACCCGGATTGGGATTGTATATTGCCAGGGAAACGGTACTGAAAATGAAAGGTACGATTGAAATAGAATCAGAAGAAAATAAAGGAACGGCCGTTATCATAAAAATCCCGAAGAAAAGCATTGTTGAAAAAAACCCGGCAGCCTGACAGGCCGGCCGGGTTATGTCAACCAACTGTAAAATTACTAAAACTGAAAATGAGCTATGAAATTGTAATTGACATGGGGTTAACTTCTTTCTCTAATTAACCTGCCTTGAGTATGTTTCGGCATACGATTCTGCGGCTTCAGCTATCATGCATGATTGACCACGTTAACTATTGTAATCAATTTCCCCAGTGATTTACCGGTTTACCACAACATTCTCCAGATCGGGAGCCAGGGGAAAATCAATGGGTATATCGGTTATTTTATGCAGGTAATTGGTGATCGTTTTCTCCCCTACGGCTACGATCAGATCAACGAGATCACCCTGGTCATACCCTGCTTCGAAGTATTTTTCCAGAACCTCCTGGTCAACCCTGCCTCTTTCTTCCACTATGCTTCCGGCCAGTTTTACCAAAGCATCCAGCTTCGGTTCATCCGGGACACTCCCTTGCCGTATTGCCAGGATCTGCTGCTCGCTGAAGTCGTTCATTTTGGCCACCGCCGTATGGGCGGCAAGGCAATACCTGCATCCGTTTATCTGGCTGACAATTAGATTTACAGCCTCCTTTTCTTTTGCGCCAAGAGAAGTTTTTCCGTTAGCAAAGCTAAGGTAACGTCCGAGGGCGTTATCCGATAAAGCATAGGTGGCGTAGATATTGGGTACGAAACCAACTTTATCTTCCAATGCGCTGAAGATCTCCTGGTTCTCTGAAGAAACCTGTTCTTTTGTCGGTACTGAAAATTTCGTCATAATACTATCGGTTAATTGTTTATTAATAATTTATATGTAAAGAACAGATTAAATTGATGTTTAAACAATGGTTAAACTTCCCTGTGCATTGTCCATTATTCACTTTCTAACCTGAAGAATTCACGAATTTTTCGGGTTAAAATTATGTCATACAATGAAAGTTTATGAATAGTCCCAGGTTAAAGAATTTTTGTGTGGCTACGGAAATCTGAGGCAGTTATTCCTTCCTGGTTTTTAAAAAATTTACTAAAGGCGGCGGTGTCTTCAAAACCCAGATTAGCGGATATTTCCTTGATGGATTTATCGGTATAGATTAGATACCTTTTAGCTTCAAGAAAAACCCTGTCGAGGATTACATTCAGCGGCGATCTCTCGTTGAAACGGTTAAAAAGGTTCGACAGGGTTTTGGGTGACCGATGGAGCAGGTCGGCATAAAAAGCGACTTGTTTATGTGTTTTAAAGTTTTCTTCGACAAGGACATTGAATTTTCTGATCAGGTCAATTTGGGAGGTGGGTATATCCTGGGCGGGTAGTTGAACTCTTGCCAGCCGGGTACATCGTATAATGAACCTTTTCAGGAGGATCCTCAGCATTTCTTCCTGGTTAGTATCGACGGTTTCAAACTCTTCTTTTAATACGTCGAGCAGCGTATTCAGCCGTACTATCTCAGCGTCTTCCAGTGTCAGTACCGGTGAATAGCTGGAACCAAAAAACAATAAACCATTGCAGGACACTTCCCCGTCATTGGTATGGATGCAGTAGAATTCCCTGTTAAACATCAGTAAGTAGACCGACGGGTTAGGGTCCAGGATCTCAATTTTTTGAAGATAGGTACAACAAATGATCTGGTTTGCATGAATTTCGACCACTGAGCCATCAATGTTCAAATGCAGTGTGCCCGCAGTTACCCAGATAAATTTTAAAAAACTTCCCGCTTTCGTCAAAAGCGCTTCAAAATGTGTATGATCAGCAAGATAAAATTCAGAATTGATTATAACCTTGATGAAGGACCGGATCATAGGCTATTCATTTTTTATCTCCACACCTTTCCAAAAGGCGATATAGTCTTTTATGTTTTTCGCCAAATCAGAAGGATTGGGATAATACCAGGCGGCATTCTCATTGACGGCCTCCTCTGCTTCAATATCATAATATGAAGCGGTTCCTTTCCATGGGCAGAACGTGTCGGTATTGCTTTGGCGGAAATGCTGCCTGTTGATCGATTCTGGGGGGAAATAATGGTTGCCTTCAATAATTATTGTTTCATTGCTTTCGGCAAGTGTTATGCCTTTCCATATTGCTTTCATGATCCTATCTATTATTATTTTATTCAAACTTCATTATCCATTTTTTA
The DNA here is from genome assembly GCA_964645995.1 of uncultured Roseivirgaceae bacterium. Lineage (GTDB taxonomy): Bacteria > Bacteroidota > Bacteroidia > Cytophagales > Cyclobacteriaceae > JAGTVG01. The sequence goes on along the minus strand of CAZYDB010000159.1, from coordinate 5,168 downwards.
TTAACCTCCGGTCCCGAATGATTGTTTGTTTTATTTTCAGGACCTGGTGTATCGTTGAAATATTAAGCATTTACGGCTAATCTTATCATTAAGTTTTCCGCGGACCTACCGGTTGTCCTATAGTCCTATAACCCTATGTCCGCAAATCTCCGCTGCTATGTTATTTTCTCTTTATTCCTCAAAGATCTCCGGAGCTGGATAAAAAGCTCCCCAGGAGAACCAATAACCTATGAACGAGGTCGTTGGTACTAGTTTTTGACCGATGCGGGGTCCATTGATGGCTTCGCCGAATATATTCCATTTATTCCCTTCCTGGTCGGTAAGGAGGGTTGCTGAAGGTGATGCCGATTGTTGTTCCGGCGCCAGGCTAAACTGCAATTCCGTACCATCTTCCAGGACGCGGCTGAAGGACAGGATGAAGTTTAGTTCTTTATTGCCGGTGATCACCAATGGCTTGTTCATAAAAACATCTTCAACGACCTGTGTCCCATCAGCAAATAAGTCAAACCGGTAGGCTTTCACCTTCCCGTCAATTATGATCCCATGTACACGTTCCTTGGCTTCCAGCCGCGTATCGCGGGGAGAGAAAGGAAATATGATGTTGTTGTTATTGGTTTTATAATCCCCGTAAGGGAATCTTCCGTAATTCCTGCTATGTCCTGTCTGGGTGGAAACTACTTTCGAAGAAGGGTACATGGTTCTCCAGGTCTTCCAGGTGGTTTCCACCAGCGTAAAAGTACGTATCTCGCTGCCCCGGAGAGCCCCGTTTACGCAGTCAAGCCGGATTTGTGACCAGTTGCTGTCCGTCTTCCGGTCATATGGGATGAGGTTTGAATTGTACAATAAACCGGATACGCCAAAAGTCGTTTCTTCTCCATCGATCACACGATCCCAGCCGATACCCGTACCCGTCAAAGGGCAATAGGTAACGGCAAAGGCATGTCCGTTGACCTTATGGTTGATGATCTCGTGCCAGTCAAGGATCGGGTGTGGGTAGGCGATTACTTCATTGCCGTTCTTATACCCCAGTACGAGGTCTTCATCGGTTAAATAAGTTGCTTCCGAAGTATTGATCAGGTGGGGATCCTCAAGCGCCGGAATGCCGTCCTTGCCGGGGCCCCCGTCAAATACTTCGCTCTGTGGGATGTCCCAGATATTATCATTAACGGAAGGAGACCCGGGCGTGATCACACTGTCATCCGTGGAACCGCAGGCCACCGAAATAATTGCCAGGATAAGGCTTGTCATTAGGGTTGAATATGTTGTTTTCATAGGTTTGTTGTTTAGTTTGCTGTTTATGTAATTCTCTTTTGAATTTTTATTGTATGGTGTCAAACGCTCCTTTGTTTCTTGCCAGGGAGATAAATATGCCGGCATTGAACCGCAGGGTTGGCGTAAGTTGCGTGCCTTCAATATCACTGAACAGTGGCAATTCGTTGGTGACAGTAAGCATTATGTCAGGGCTGATATACCAGGATAGTGAAGGCGACAGGAATACCCATTGTCCCCCCGTATTGGGTAATCCTTCCCCGTTATTACGGTCCTGCCAGGCATGACGATAGCGGAGGTGGAGGCCATAACCTACCAGCAACGGACCGATCACATTCTGCTCTGATACGCCGGCGATCATCTGAAGTTCATCGCCGAATTCATAGAGCTGTGATCCCAGGTAATCATGATTTTTACCGGTAAGCCGGTAGGTGACGTAGTGGGTAAAAACCGCTGATGGCCTGGCATGAATTTTTTTGGAAAGACTATGATGGAATATGCCATCCCAGGCTCCTGACCCCGGCTGGAGATCGGCGTTCAGGGTAATGCCGTTTTGATCCGGAAGATCGGAAGGCCCCAAAGGCGCCTTGGGACCGGCACCTATGGTCATCGACAGGCTTTTCCCGGTGTAATATTTATAAAATATCAATATGAAGGCGTCTCCCAAGCCGGTGGTCTGTGTTTGATTATCTCCTGTTTCCCGGTTTATGACCCGCTGCTGCCGGACACCTGAGAAAAGCATCTCGGCCGAAAAGCGATCGTTGAAGGTATAGGCTCCTCTCACCAGAAGTGAATAGGTCGTCCTTCGTCGTGAATGGTCGTTTAACGTCTCCCGGCCATCTTTCAGTGTCCTTAAAAAATTCCCGTCAACACTGACTGAAAGCTGGAAGGTCTCCCTGTCAGCCGGAGGCAGACCGCCTATATTATTGGCCAGAGGAACGCCTCCGGAACAGCAGGTCTGGGCATAAAGATCGATGGTACAGAATGCCATCGCAAGTACTAGTAAACAGGTCCTTTTTTTGTTTAACATAATATTTTAATTTTAAAATCCTTTGTCTGAGATCGGATCGGTTGCCTCAGGCCGTGGATAAATTATTCATGCCCTCAACTACCTTTTTGAGTGTCAAGAAGTTTTTCGTATATATTTTCTTCATGATCAGGACAAAAAAGAACGACATCACTTTTAACAAGCCTCTTAAGGGCTTGTAATGCAGTTCAAATTTGAGCAGCGACCGGTTGGGATCAATTTTTTCAAGGATATAGTAGAAATCCGCTTCTTCCACATAAGGCGGGTTGTTTAATTTTTCACCATATACCCATTTTTCCGATCCAAAATCATTGGTGATAGTCTGGAAATTCAGTTTTTTGTTGTCGACAATGCAGGTATGGCTGAATCCCGCCTGGTTAATGATTTTGTCGTCGTACTCAATATGATTGATATTCCTGTTCCATTTTTTCTTAAACTCCAGGTCTATCAATAAAGGATGGATCTCTTCCACCGGTTTATCAATAATAATCTCATGCTGGATGGGGTTGCTCGTTTTCTGGGGTACGATAAAATGCTCTACAGGAGGGATGAGTTCGTTAAGAAATGTCAGGGGCATGAACCGGTAATATATCCCGATTGCGGGATCTTCCCCATGGATATATTGCAGATCATCCTCTTTTTCAACCCCGATCCCTTTGCGATTGATCAGATCGTCCGTTATCAATAAGTATTCTGAACCCGGGACAGCATTCTTCAACAGTTTATGGGCAGTGACCACTGCCTTCCCAAAGGGCTTATTGAACTTATCAACATTAATAAAGGATATCGGTCCGGCATGGGCAATAAATTTAAGAGACAGGTCAGAAGCCGTTCGGCAGGCTCCGCATTGGCAGATCCGCAGGGTTTCATACTTCCGCAAATGATGATGGAAGTTGATATACATCTTCTTTGCCTGTTGGAAGATGGCTTCAGTATTTGGTACTTCCATTTTATAGAATAAGACGGCATCGCCTTCAATCTCAGCAGGCTGAAGGCCGAGTTGGTCCGAATGGATGATTATTTCCAGTAATTCGGATATAATATGCTGACTGTGACTGACTTCGGTCTCATTCACAAAGTTGGTAAACCCGGAAATATCAGGGATGAAGAGGAACGATAAATTATGATCTGGGTTCATTGTTTTTTTATTAATTCGTTTTTTCTGATCTATTAGTCGGAGCCTGATCCGTATCCTGACATATTAAATCCGATTAATCAAACTTTATCGCGGAGTGCATGATAATAGCCGTCTCCACCAACCCACCATCCTCCATCCTCCTCCCGGATGCAATTCCGGGACCTTACCGGTATAATGCTATTATCTCTCCAAAAGTCTTCCAACGCATAATCCTATGCAAACTTTTGGAGAGATCCGACCTCGATCCTCCATTCCCGTTTCCCGCAGGAACTCCGGCTACGCCTCCGCCACTCAATCCTCCATCCTCCATCCTCCATCCACCATCCACCATCCTCCATCCTCCATCCTCCTCCCGGATGCAATTCCGGGACCTTACCGGTATAATGCTATTATCTCTCCAAAAGTCTTCCAACGCATAATCCTATGCAAACTTTTGGAGAGATCCATCCTCAATCCACCATCCTCAATCCTCCTCCATAGTCTTGACAAAGGAGGATACCACCATACATCATACCGGCTACTGCTTGCCGCCTGCTTTCTGCTTTTAATCATCCCATTGGCTTGGGTCTTAGTACTTTCATAATTCACCGTCCCTTGCATCGGGAAATACCGTATCTCACAAAAAAATCAAGAAGTATTGTCAGGTTACTGATCTTCCAGCTACTAATACATAAAACATTTTGAAACATCTTTTATACTACTTATTAGGTATCCTGGGGATGAACAAAAAGGGTTCAGGTCGTCAAAACCTACCATTGGACAGGACAAAGGCGCAGGAGATCACCAACAACAACTTCGATGCGGTTGTATTGCAATCGGATAAGCCGGTGATCGTGGATTTCTGGGCCCCTTGGTGCGGACCCTGCCGGTTGATAGGTCCCGTGCTGGAAGAACTGCAATTCGAATACGACAACAGGGCATTGATAGGAAAAGTGAATGTGGACAGGGAAGGAGATATTGCCTCAAAATTCGGGATAATGAGCATACCAACCGTGTTATTTTTCGATAAGGGGAAGATAGTGGATAGGGTTACCGGGGTGGTTTCCAAGAAAGAGTTAGATAAACGTCTTCAGAAATACATTTATGTTTAATTTGTCTTATTGGGTAAAAAATATCTCCTGAAAGGTCTTTCAGCCAATATTAATTGTTAATTTCATCATTGAGCATGATGTTATATCTTGAATACTCAAACGATTCACCTGGAAATTGCCTGTTATAGGATTTATTGATGTTTATTCCGCTTCCCTTGCAGGGGCTTCCAAAAGAAGCAGCTTTTACCATGGAATACCACGGTACATTTCATAATATACAACAAACCACCCCATGAAGAAGAAAACAAAACTTTGCGATCTTAATGACCTTCAGGATAAAAAACCGGAGCATAAACTGATCAACGATCTTGATCTTGTAGTAATCAGATACGGGGACGAGGTATCGGTATTGTATGGCCGTTGCCTGCATCGTGGCGCCTTGATGGCCGATGGACATATCGATGGCCACAATATCATTTGTGGGGTGCATGGCTGGGACTACCGTTACGACACCGGCGTGAGTGAATACAATAATGAAGAGGTTTTGTACAAATTCGGTACACTTATCGAAGAAGGTGTTGTTTATGTCGATGAAGAGGAGATAAACACGTACCTGGAAAACAAACCGCAACCCTTCAGCCGGAAGGAATATCTTGGAGAATATATGGATACTCACCCCGAAGATACGGAACCTTATACGGGG
>CAZYDB010000158.1:0-10175 GCA_964645995.1 uncultured Roseivirgaceae bacterium | reverse complement strand
GCGTAACTACTTGATAATAAATATTTTAAATAGTCAAGACGGTTTATTTTGAGAACAGTTTATGATTAATCGGGGCTAAGAAACCGGCAGGTTCGGGCAATGAAAAATACGAGTACACACCATGAGCTATCGTACTGTTTTCAATGGCTGCTTATTGCGTGGTATCGGCCGGAATATAGCATTGAAGCTACGCGTGCGCCTCGCTTCCCCACCATCCGTACGTCGCTGGAGCCTTAGCGCCTGACGTGCCGGAGCGGATCTACAGAAAGCAGGGAGGCATGAGCCTATGGCCCCCGGTGACCGGTCAGACAGGATCAGGCCCGGACAGAAAATCACTTCTTTCATACTGAGTGCGAGACAAGCTTTCATGTATCAACCCGGGTCCACATTAAAAATGATCCTTCCGCTTTTAAATTCTCTGGCGCTCAGGATGGCGATGGCGGAATCCCGTAGAAGCTCTTTCACATATTTAAGGTTTATCCCATCTCTTTCCAACTTGATCAGGATGTGGTTGAGGTATTCATTACGGATCTTCGATATAAGCGGCTCTTCGGGCCCGAGCATCCGCTGGCTGCCCAATGATGTTCTTATTTCATTGGCGTAGGCATGGGCGATTTGCCGGGAAACATCTTTGTCTTTATGTCTGATGATTATTTCTATGATCCGTGTAAATGGAGGATATAGGTATTTTTTACGTTCAGGGAGTTCCTGCTTCACCATGCCCTCATAATCATGTGTCAGTATTTTTTTGAAAAGGTCATGTTCAGGGTTGGAAGTCTGGATCAGCACCAGTCCTTTCTCCTTACGTCGTCCTGCCCGGCCGCTCACCTGCATGATCATCTGAAAAGCTTTTTCCACCGACCTGAAATCCGGGAAGTTAAGCATCCTGTCAGCATCCATAATCCCTACCAGGGTCACCATGCCAAAGTCGAGGCCTTTGGTGATCATCTGTGTGCCGATAAGTATATCAAGCGTACCTGTATCGAATTCATGGATGATCTGCTGGTAGCTCAACTTGCTCCGGGTAGTGTCCAGGTCCATTCTTTTTATCCTGGCCTCCGGAAGATATATTTTCAGGTCGTCCTCTATTTTTTCTGTTCCAAAGCCGACCGTCCGGAGGCGTGTGGAGCCACAGGCTGCGCAACTTGCCGGGATATGGATCTTAAAACCGCAATAATGGCAGCGGAGGTCATCACTATACATATGATAGGTTAAACTTACCGCACACTGGTTACACTGAGGGATCCAGCCGCAGTCATCACAGATCACAAAAGGTGAATAGCCCCTGCGGTTCTGGAAAAGCATGGCCTGTCTGCCCTGGTGGATCGTCTTTTCAAGTTCTGTTAATAATGCGGATGAAAAATTACTTTTGAGTGTTTTATTTTTCCTTTCATCGCGAATATTGACCAGCCGGATATCAGGAAGAACGGCCTCGCCATAGCGCTCAACTAGCTTCACGTACCCATATTTCCCATTTTTCGCCAGATAATAGGACTCCAGAGAGGGGGTTGCGGATCCCAGCAGCGTTTTAGCGCCGTGCAGGTGGGAGAGATAGATGGCTGCATCACGGGCATGGTACCGGGGTGCCGGATCATGTTGTTTGAAAGAGGACTCATACTCTTCATCCACGATGATCAGTCCGAGGTTCTCGAAGGGTAGAAATACAGCCGACCGGACACCGACAACGAAGCGGAACCTTTTGGAAAGCACCCCTTTCCATACCTCCACCCGTTCATTATCGGAATATTTTGAATGGTAAACGCCCATGGAGTTTCCAAAGATCCTGAGCAGCCGTTCCACGATCTGGGTGGTAAGGGCGATCTCGGGGAGGAGGTATAAGACCTGTCTGCCTTCCTGCAGTTGCCGGCGGATAATCTCAAGGTAGATCTCCGTCTTACCACTACCGGTGATCCCATGGAAAAGCACCGTGTTTTTTTCTTTGAATGAACGGAGAATCTCTTCTTTTGCCAGGAGCTGTGTCTCACTCAGTGAAATATCCTTTTGTTGAAGGCTGGGAAGGGAAAAACGAGGCACCAGGATCTCGAATTCCTCCAGAATACCATTCTTTATCAAAGTATTGCAGGAGGATGACGATATATTATCTTTTAAAAGAAGAGTCTTGCTTATTCCTTTTTCATTATTTCCGGGGTCGTCGTAGACCGGTACCTTCTGCAGATACTTCAATAATACATCCACTTGTCCGGGTTTTTTCTCCAACTCCCCAAACAAAGCTTCCAGTTTACCCTCTTCTTCAAGATAATCATGGACCAGCCTTACCCTTTTTTCTTTTTTCGGTGAATATCTTTCTTTTAACTCTTCAAAGATGATCAGCACCTGTTTGTTGATCAGGGATTTTAATACATGATAGATATTCTTAATATCCAAAACCCTGGCCGCCTGGGGATAGGTGAGGGCTTTGTCAAATTCCAGCGCCTTAATCAGTTGGAGTTCCTTGTCATTAAATTCCAGATCAGTTTCACTGAGGTTAAATTCAGGCCTCAGTTGGATCCTGGATTCACTGGATAGCTTAAGTCCTGTCGGGAGCCCGGAATTGAGCACTTCACCCCTGGTGCACATATAGTAAGCGGCCATCCATTCAATTAACTGCTTCAAAGGGTCTGAAATGACCGGTTCTTCGTCGATAATTTCCAGAATAAAACGGGGCTTATAGTTTTCCGGCTGTCTGGAATGCATCGCCCATATGATCCCGGTCAGTATTTTACGCCCGAATTGTACGATCACCCGGTATCCGGGCCTGGCATTTCCAGTGAGATGATCCGGCACTTTATAGGTAAAAAGCCTGGGAATGGGTACGGGTAGTAAGACATCGATAAAGAATACCTCCGGTACAGTGTCTTCCATATGCTTGTTGGTTGTTGTCAAGGGTTACATCATTTGGGCCGCCGCTTCCCGGGCGGTATGTACCGGTAATTTACAGGATTTGTTGTAACAGACATAAATAGTAGTCTTGTCCTTGGAACCACGGTTTTGCAATAATGGCAGACCGGACCTGTTCGCGGTGCCACAAAAGAGCCTGTTGGGCTGATAATAGCCGGAAAGTTCTTTTCTGACCTTTTGGCAGTCTTCACCGGTTATGGCTATCTCGGCAAACGGACGGGCATACATAAGATATAACAAACCCCAGTTCGATAAATAGGAGGGTTCTTTATAGAGCAATCCGGACATCAGGCTTACCATCTGCTCTGCAATGTCAAGGTATCGACCCTCGTCGTATAAAAGGCCCAGGAAATACAGGTTAGCAGCCATTGATGAATTGGAGGCAGGGATCACGTTATCGAAGATCTCTTTTTTGCGCGTTATCAGGGCATCGTTATCCGCGCCGGTATAATAAAACAGCTTTTCATTTTCATCATAGAAGTAAGTCAGGGTATGATCAGTCAATTCTTTCGCCTTTTCCAGTAAATGTTCATCAAAAGTGACCTGGTATAAGCTGATCAGCCCTTCGATCACGAAAGCATAATCATCAAGATAACCTGTGATCGCATTCCTATGTCCGGCCTTAGTGCGGAACAGGCGGTCGCCTTCAACATGAAACCGGATCAGGTAGCCGGCATTTTTTTGGGCCAGCGAAAGCAGCCGTTCATCCTGAAAGGCTTCATACGCCTGGGCAAGTCCTTTCAATGCCAGTCCGTTCCAGGAGGCCAGTATTTTATCATCCAGGCCAGGCCTTATCCGCTTTTCCCGGTGCCGGTAAAGTTTTTCTTTAACTATTTTTAATTTTTCAGCCGCTTTTTTTTCAGAAATACCAAACGCTTTAGCGATTGCTTTATTACTCTCCAAACGGGTCAGTATATTGCTGCCGTTCTCCCAGTTCCCCTGTGCTTCCAGTCCGAAAAAACCGATCCAGAAATCAGATTCATCTCCCAGGACAGCCTTGAATTCATCAGAGGTCCAGGTATAATATTTCCCTTCCACACCTTCCGAATCGGCATCCAGAGCTGAGTAAAACCCTCCCTCGTCATTCATCAGCTCTCTTTCCATGAAGGTTGCCGTTTCCTCCACCACTTCTTTGAAGAGCGCATTCCCTGAACAGATATAAGCTTCTGAGAAGAGCCCGATCAACTGGCCGTTATCATAGAGCATCTTTTCGAAATGCGGGGCGAACCAGCCCTCATCTACCGAATAGCGGGCAAAGCCACCCCCTGCCTGGTCATAGATGCCTCCGCGGGCTATTTTTTCAAGAGTGAAAAGCACATGATCACTCAGTCCTTTATCAGCCGTAAAATAGCCATACCGTAAAAGATAGACCCATAGCGAAGGCATCGGAAACTTCGGGGCTTTATTCATGCCGCCAAATATACGGTCGAAATTCTCCTGCATCGCCTTTACGGAAGGTGCGAGTTTCTCCGTTTCATAAGTCTCCTCCTTAGGAGCCAGCCGAAACTTGTCAACTTCACTTCTTCCGATTATCCCGGTAATCTGCTCTGCCGATTCAAAAAGTTCTTTTCGTTGGCCGGTAAAAGCCTTGATAACATTCTTTAAAAGCTGCATCCATGATTGAGGTGGATAGTAGGTGCCGCCATAAAATGGTTTCTGACCAGGGGTAAGGAACACATTCAGGGGCCATCCGCCCTGAACGGCCATTGCCTGGACGGCATCCATATAGATTTGGTCAATGTCCGGACGCTCTTCACGGTCTACTTTGATACAAACGAAATGCGTATTCATATAACTCGCAATGGATCCATTCTCAAAAGATTCCCTTTCCATCACATGGCACCAGTGGCAGGCTGAATAGCCGATGGATACAATAATGGGTTTATCCTCGCGGCCGGCTTTTTCAAGGGCCTCAGGGACCCAGGGATACCAGTCAACGGGATTATAGGCATGTTGGAGAAGGTAGGGGCTGGATTCATGAATTAGCCGGTTGGGACTTCCTTTTTGTTTTTTCATATCAATTGTTTTTCCAGGATTTCCAGTTCCTCGTTAATGTCTATTTTACCTTTAAATGCTAAGAGTTTGCGAATCGTCTGCCTGATAAACGACTTGTGTTCCTCTGAATCAGGCCGGAAAGGTTTATGAGAAAGTGCTTTTCGTATCTTTTCCCATTCCCGGATGAATTGCCTGGTTTCCTCATCGAAACAGGCCGCGGACAATTTATGCCAGATATATTCGATGGCTACTTCATTAATATGGACCATATCAGGGGTGTAAAAACGATAGTCCCGCAAGTCATCAAGGACGATCTCATAGGAAGGAAAATAATGCACGCCTTTATACCGGCTGACTATCAGGTGTGCAGCATAGCGAAGGATAGATTTACTGATGCTGTTCTTTTCAAGTGTGCTTTTAATATGACGGACGGGACTTATCGTCAGCATGATGCGCGCCCCGGGATTGACCCCGGCCAGGGTGGTATGAAAATCATCGAAAACATTAAGTATATCTTCTGGAGCCATATAATACTGCTCGAATTCCTTGTCCGGGACCTTATGGCAGTTAGCCACGACCTCCTGGTACCCTTTATGCCTGTAGACCAATGCCGTTCCGAAGGTAATGATGATCCAGTGGGCCCCGGATAATTGTTTATGAGCAGCCTGCATGGCCAGGTGTATCTGTTCCTCCAGTACTTCCCGGGAGCTTCCGGAGATATCGGAATGAAGATCAAAATGCCGGCAGATACCCTGGTGGAAAAGAAACCCATCATCGCTCAAGGGCTTCTGTGTTAAAGCAAGCCTGAGTAATTTAAATAGGGAGTAAGGGTTGTAGATGACGCCGAAAGGATTTGTAAGGACCCCGAACTTATAATCAGCCAGTTTAGAACCCATATGATCAGAGAAGCAGGAACCGGTCAGATAGAGTTGATCCTTCAGTTTGATCTTCTCTTCGGAGAGGGCTGGATGTATCTTTGTACGGAACATATATTAAAAATACCCAATTGCTGTAAAAACAAAAAAGCGTTTCAATAATTTGAAACGCTTTTCTCTATATTCCATGGGAATTTCCTATTCAGAGACCACCTTGAAATTGATCTCTTTCTTTATTTCTTTATGCAGGTCAAGCGTGACCATATAATCGCCAACGTTTTTCACGGGGGTGTTGAAAGAAATTTTCTTCCTGTCAATTTCGAATCCTTTCTCCTTCAATGCATCGGCGATCTGGAGGGTAGTGATAGCGCCAAATATCTTTCCGCTTTCTCCTGCCTTGGCTCCGATCTCGAGTTCGAGGTCCCCCATTTTTTCAGCAATCTCAAGAGCATCATTTTTTATCTTTTCTGCTTTATGGGAAGCCTGCCTGAGGTTTTCCTTGATCATTTTTTTATTTGATTCATTGGCAAGGATGGCAAACCCCTGTGGAATCAGGTAATTTCTTCCGTAGCCCGGCTTGACCCTGACGATATCGTCTTTGTATCCAAGGTTCTGTATATCCTGTTTTAGTATCACTTCCATCTTTCCAGTCCTTTTATTTTAGCGAATCAGTCACATAGGGAAGAAGGGCCATGTGTCTGGCTCTTTTAACGGCTTGCGTTACCTTCTTCTGGTATTTAACACTGGTGCCCGTGAGCCTTCGGGGAAGGATCTTGCCCTGGTCATTGACGAACTTCAGCAGAAAATTGGCATCCTTGTAATCAATATACTTGATACCATTCTTCCTGAAACGGCAATATTTCTTCTTGTTTTCGTCCCTGTTTAAAGGTTCATTCTGTAATGTCATGCTTTTTGCTCCTCCTTAACTTCAGGTTTTTTGTTAAACTCACCCTTACGGCGTCTTTCGTTGTAGATAACGGCATGCTTATCAAGTGCTACCGTAATAAAGCGTAAAATTCTTTCATCCCTGCGATACTCCAATTCCAAAGCGTTGATGGTTTTGGGAGGTGCCTTAAATTCAAACAAATTGTAGAAACCGGTAGACTTGTGTAAAATCGGATAAGCCAATTTTTTGAGTCCCCAGTTTTCTTCATGGATGATCTCTGCGTCATTATTGAGCAGTACCTGTTTGAATTTTTCGACAGCATCCTTCATCTGGGTATCAGATAAAACGGGAGTTAAAATGAATACTGTTTCGTAATTTTTCAATTCCATGATGTATTTTGACTATAAAATTTGGTCGGCAAAGGTACTAATATATCTTTTATTACCAAAGTAATACGATAATAATAACTGGTATTGGCGACCCTTTATTTTACGAGAAAAGCTTTTTCCCCCATCAGATAATCTTCGGTATAGACTTCCAGTTCATAACGGCCTGGTTCCCATTCACTTCCTTTATCATAATCGAAGATCAGTTTCTGCCGGGTATTGTCAAACAGGATCTGTTGTTTGGCGGTATAAAACTCCTCTTTCCCTTTAAACATAAACGTACCTGATCCAGTGGCCACGTCAAAGAGGATATTATTATCTGGTGTGACGATACGGATCATGATCTCTTTCCCTTCGATAGGTGCCAGTTCATTTTCTTCGATATTAAATTCTATGCGGATCTTATCGATAAACCTGGATTTGAATTCATCTTCACGCAGCCTGCCCCTGCTGTTGATCGCATAGATATTGATATTTTCAGCTTTAAGTCGTGCTGCGATCTCCATCTGCTCTTCCAGTTCCTTTCGCGATTGTTGCTCCTGGTTGAGGTTGGCGGTTAACTGGTTCTTTTCTGTTTTCAATTCAATATTCTCATCAGACAGATTTTGTGCCAGGACTTCCAGCCTTTCGATTTCCTCATCTTTCAAGATCAGCAGCTCCTGGAACCCTTCTACCTTATTTCTCAGACGATCCAGTTGTGTATCGGTAAATCTCTTATTCTCCAGCAGCCTTTCTTTTTCCATTTCAAGTTCTTCAACAGCTTTTTCCAGGTCTTCTACATTACCCCCCAGCTTTTCTATTTCCACTTTCCTTTCCGTTAGTTCTTTCTCAAGAACGGTGATCTGTTCCTTTCTCTGTTCGATCTCAGCATTATAAGCTCTGTCCGACCGGATCTTAATGAACAGGTTAACAGCCTGGACAATTACCAGAACGATTATAACGGCAATGATAATATCACGGCGGTATTTTTTCCTGTCTTTTTTTGGTTGTTCAGTATTTTCTGTCATTTCTTAGAAAGATTAAAAAATCACTTGTAAAATTAGCTTATTAAACCCTAATTACTACAATTTACAATGAAAAAATGCAATTTTTTTACTGGGATTAAAAAGCCAGCCTGTAATAACCCGCCGGGGGGCCTTTTTTCATGAGCACTACACCGGCCTGAAAAAGATCCAGACATAGATGTTGCTGGTTGTCACTCACGATCATCTTCCAGGTTTTGTGCATCTCCGCGGACCAGTAGATATCATCGAAAACCAGTATGGCCGTATCCTTCAGTTGTTTTTTTATAAGTTGATAATACCGGAGGGTTGCTTCCATGGTGTGGTTGGCATCAAAAAGAACAAAATCAATAGCCGGTCTTTGTTCCAGGTAAGCCGGAAGGGTCTCATCGATATTTCCGGGTATTAACCGGATATCGTTATCAGGGAAATGACCGAATAAGGAAGCAGCCATCGGGACAAGGTCCTGGCTGCCTTCGAATGTAATGGTTACCGTATCCTTCCTGCTTTTCGCCAGGTACAGGGTATTTATTCCCAGGGAGGTACCCATTTCAATGATATGTTTTGCTTTAAAGTACCGGATCAGGCATTGCCACAGTCTCGAGTATTTCGACGAGGTGATGCCGCGTCCGGCGATCCGGCTTACCTTTAACGGGCCTTTGCGGATCCTGGAGCCGGCTCCCAGGGTATTGGGAGCTGTTTTCTGCCCGCTGTGTTTGAACCGGTCACGCCATTGCTCAATCGCCTCATCTTCAGGCATGGCCCTTGCTTTTTTAATGACCTCCAGGTAAAAATCATAAAGGAAGGGGCTGTGCAGGGAGTGTTCATTGATTTCAAGCAAGAAGTGACTGAGGCAATAAAATAGGCTGTACAGGTACTGCAATAGGTTAATTGAGTAAAAAGGGTGCAACCATTATAAAGGCCGGTATCGTTACATGGAATTGCTTGCCATCCACGATCCGTTCCATCAGGTACCGGCCATGCATTTTTCCCATTCCTGACTTCAGTTGACAACCTGATACATAGCGGTGCGACTCGCCGGGTTCAAGGACCGGCGTCTGCCCCACAACACCTTCACCTTCCACCTCATAAGGAGGATGAGTGATATCATGGATATGCCAATGGCGGCGTAAGAGCTGAATCGTATATTCCGATTTGTTTTCAATGGTTATACGGTAAGTAAAGGCGTACGATGACCGTGCCGGAGATGAATATCCCGGCTGATATTCTGTTGTTACACTTACTTTTACTCCTTCTGTGATCTGGGTTACCATTATTTACCACAATTAACCCTTCGAAAATAACTTTAAAAATAATAGTTTAGAATTTAAATTGGATACTATCGGTATGGATTATTTACGATTTTTTTTGATGTTTAATAAGTTGATACGATATGGATGTTAAAATTGAGGATCAATGGAAGGATAAACTGAAGGATGAATTCACTAAGGAATATTTTTCCGGTCTCACTGCTTTTGTACGGGGAGAATACACAAAATATCGGACATATCCTCCGGGGAAGGAAATTTTTCGCGCTTTTGACCAGTGTCCTTTCGACAGGGTAAAGGTAGTGATCATAGGACAAGACCCTTATCATGGTCCCGGACAAGCCAACGGACTGTGTTTTTCGGTAAGAAACGGCATTCCTTTCCCTCCCTCCCTGATCAATATTTTCAAAGAAATAAAAAACGACCTGGGCAAGGACATGCCTGTCGATGGCGATCTGGAGCGATGGGCCCGGCAGGGCGTGTTATTATTGAATGCCACGCTCACCGTGAGGGCCAATACGCCAGGGTCACATCAGAACAGGGGATGGGAAGTTTTTACCGATGCTGCCATTCAGAAATTATCGGATGAAAAAGAGGGGCTGGTATTTTTGCTATGGGGTTCTTATGCACAAAGAAAGGGTGAGGTAATCAATACTTCCAGGCACCTGGTATTACAATCACCCCATCCTTCACCATTTTCTGCCAATCGCGGATTTTTCGGGAACCGCCATTTCAGTAAAGCCAATAGATACCTCCGGTCAAAGGGACTGGAAGAGATCGATTGGTGAAGAGAGCGCTCATTTTTTGATCCCTAACCTGAAAAATTCACGAATTTTTCACCCTATCAGGCTGATGGAGCGCCCCAA
>CAZYDB010000157.1:0-10214 GCA_964645995.1 uncultured Roseivirgaceae bacterium | reverse complement strand
CATTACGCCCACCAATCCAAAAAATATAAAAACGAATAAATCGCCAAGGCCGGCATAGCCATAGGGGTTTTTACCCATGGTGTAACCCGTGGCCGCCAGGATGGCACCTATTCCCAGGAAGAGGAAGATAGCGAAGGAGGAATTCATGTCTGAAAAGGCATAAAACAAAAGAACGACTCCTGTCAACAGGGCCAGAAAGGAAAATAGATAGATGGCAGATCTCATTTTTCCTGCATCGATAAGGCCGGATTGGACAGCCCGTGCAGGCCCCTCGCGGTCGATGCCGTCCGCTCCATGAACCGAGTCGCCATAATCATTGGCCAGGTTGGATAAGATCTGAAGAAATATGGTTGTCAGCGCTGCCAGGACGAAAATCATCCAGTCGAATTGATCTTCAGCAGCAGCCAGGAAGGAACCCATCATAATACTGGCCAGCGCCAGTGGGAGGGTACGCAGTCGAATAGCCTGCAGCCAGGCCTTATAAACATCTCCGGTTGTCATCAGGGACTGATAAGCAGAAAATACCTCCGGCTCCGTTCCGGGGTGGGAGATATTTTTAAATATTCATATTCCGAAACCACTATTTGATCTTTGCCAGGATATCCTCAGATAATGGTTTTACTTTGGAAGGAAAGAAGGCAACGAGTTCTCCCTTTTCATTGACCAGGTACTTGCAGAAGTTCCAGGTCGGCGCATCATCATTCCAGCCGTTATGCTCCTTTTTTGTCAACCACTGATACAGGGGATGCATATCCTCCCCCTTAACGGATATTTTTTCAAACATCCGAAAGGTTACCCCGTAGTTCTGATCACAGAAGAGGGCTATTTCCTGGTTGGTACCGGGTTCTTGTTTCCCGAAGTTATTGGCCGGGAAGCCCAGCACCACAACTTTATTTCCGTAAAGTTCATGCAGTTTCTGAAGGTCTTTATATTGGGGTGTGAAACCGCATTTGGAGGCGACGTTTACGAGTAATACCTTCTTTCCCTCGTATTGGCTGAAGTCGATAACCGTGCCGTCAATAGCCGTCATTTTAAAATCATAAAATGAACCGGGAACATCAGCCTGCTTCTTTTCGGTAAAACCAAACAAAAAGAAACCGGCTGCAAGAAGAGAGATCATTAGTTTTTTCATAGTTAATTTGTTTTACATTCGTTCAGGTACCTGGATACCTAATAAACTCATACCGTGTTGTATTGTTTTTGCCGTTAATACAGAAAGCGCTACCCGGAAATTCCGGCGCTGAATATTTTCTTCGTTAAATATAGAAACTTCTGTATAAAAACGGTTGTATACTTTCGCTAATTCATAGCAATAATTGGCAATTACCGAAGGAGCATATTCCAGGGAGGCTTCCTTCATTTTGCCGGGATAATCCGCGAGAATAATAACCATATCTTTTTCTGTCTGATGTAATTGCCAGTCCAGGTCGATATATGACCGGCTGGTATCTATTGCCATTTCAGCTGCTTTCCGGAGTATGGAAGAAATCCTGGCATGGGTATACTGGATAAAGGGACCGGTATTACCCTGAAACTGGATAGACTCTTCCGGATTGAACAACATCCTTTTACGCGGCTCTATTTTCAGCAGAAAATATTTTAAGGCGCCCATCGCCAGCATATGATAAAGCTCCTTTGCCTGGTTCTCATCAAATTCCTCGATCTTACCCAGTTCTTCGGTATGCCTCTGTGCGGTACGGATCATCTCCGCCACGAGGTCGTCGGCATCTACAACCGACCCTTCCCTGGACTTCATCTTGCCGGTGGGGAGGTCAACCATTCCATAACTCAGGTGATACAGGCCGTCAGCATAGGTCCGCCCCAGTTTTTTAAGAATGCTGAATAACACCTTGAAATGATAATCCTGCTCATTGCCAACCACATAGATAGAACGGTTAAAGGGGAAATCCTCATATTTCATATCCGCTGTGCCAAGATCCTGGGTCATATACACAGAAGTGCCGTCACTTCGCAAAAGCAGCTTTTCATCCAGGCCTTCTTCAGAAAGATCGGCCCAGACCGAGCCATCCTCTTTCTTATAGAATACATTTTTTTTCAGTCCTTCTTCAATGATGTTCTTGCCAAGTACGTAGGTGTTTGATTCGTAATAGATCGTATCAAAGTCGACGCCGATATCCTTATACGTAGCATCAAATCCATCGTACACCCATCGATTCATTTTTTCCCAGAGAGTGATCACTCCGGGGTCTTTTTTTTCCCATTGCTGGAGCATTGCCTTGGCTTCCCTCATCAGGGGTGCCTGTTGCGCGGCATCTTCCCTGTCCAAACCCTCCTTTACGCCCCTTTCAATCTCTTTTTTATATTCTGTTTCAAATTTCACGTAATATTTTCCTATGAGGTGATCTCCTTTGATCCCGGAGGATTCCGGTGTTTCCTGCTCACCGAATTTCCGGTAAGCTACCATGGATTTACAGATATGAATACCCCTGTCATTGACCAGGTTAACCTTTTTCACCTCATTACCCGTGGCTTTCAGTATTTCAGAAACGGAAAAACCCAGGAAATTATTACGCAAATGGCCCAGGTGAAGAGGCTTATTGGTATTGGGCGAGCTGTATTCGACCATGACCCGCTCCCCGGTGGGTTCCATCATCTTCCAGGGTTCTTTGGAGTAATTTGATTCAAACACGCGGAGCCATGACTGGTCGTTGATCTCCAGGTTTAGAAAACCTTTGATCACATTAAAAGATTCCAGTATATGAGAGGTGTTCTGAAGATAATCACCAATAAGGCGTGCCGTATCCTCCGGGCTTTTCCTGGTTATCCGGCTGAAAGGGAAGGTGACAAAAGTGTGGGTACCCCGGAAATCCTTGGTTGTGGGTTGTAGTTTAACCTCCTCCATTGCCAGGTCATGATCAAATAATTGTTTAAAAGCCTGTCGGATAGAATCTTTAAGTAGGTAATCAATATTCATGATCGTTCCGTTGATTTTACGGCATGCAAATTTCGCAAATTAATTTTAAATCTTCCGTTCAGCCGGTTTTTTGATTCGCAATGATATAATCCCCGGCATTTTTCAGATCCCCGGCAAAATACTCAGCCTGTATCTGATCCTGTTTTTCCCCGATAAAAATTGTTCGCATACCCAGCTTAGCAGCCGGCACCAGATCCCTTTCACTGTTGCCCACCATCCAGGATCCTGAAGGATCGATTTGATGCCTGGCGATCGCTTTTTCAAACATCAGGCTGCCTGGTTTTCGCAGCAGTGAGTTCGAGTAATCCGGGTGATACATGGAGTAGTAGATGTCATCAATCAGGTAACCGGTTTGTTCCATCAGGTACTGATGACAGGCCTGCATGTCTTTTTTTGTGAACACCCCCCGGGTGATACCTGCCTGGTTCGTGATGACGACCAGTTTAAAACCGTTCATTTTGAGATCTTCCAGGGCTTCCCTGACCCCCCTGATGATTTCGAAGTCATCAATTTTCCAGGTATAGGTACCTCTTTCGATATTTAATACGCCGTCTCTGTCCAGAAAAACACAAGGATCCATTGATAAGGATTGAGTTTAAGAGGCAAAAATAGAGAAATAACTTTTAAAAGAAGCCGGTAACCGGACGGTTTGTTGCACTCAGCCAATCTCTATTTTGATCTTTTCACTGGCGGGATGACTTACACAGGTTAATACATACCCTTCAGCAATTTCGTCTTCGGATAATCCGTCAGGCTCTTCCATAGAAACTTTGCCGGTCATCAGTTTCCCGCGACAGGTCGTACATAGCCCGCTTTGACAGGAAAAGGGCATGTCAATATCAGCATCGAGAGCATTTTCCAGGATAAACTCATCCGGGCCAACCGTGATCTTATGTTCTTCACCGTCCAGCATGATGGTAACTTCGCTTGCCTTCATTTCCTTTTGATCAACGGCGGTTTTGCTGTCTTCCTTTTTGGAAGAAGCCACAAAACTCTCCCTGAAGCGGCGATTACGCTGAACCCCCAGCGAGTCTATTACTTTTTCAGCCGTTTGCATCATACCCTGCGGGCCGCAAAAGAAAACATCTGATTCTTCGAGGGGTATGTTTTCTTCTTCGATTATCTGACGGACCATTGCCGAGGTAAGCCTCCCGGCTCTTCCTTTCCAGGGTTTTTCCGGTTTGGAGAGTACATGAAAGACTTTCAGCCTGTCGGGGTACTGTTGTTGCAGAATTTCTATCTCTTCCCTGTAAATGATGGAATGCAGGTTTCTGTTCTGGTAGATGAGGATGATGGTCGACTCTCTTTCCTCCAGCAAGGCGGTCTTTACAATCGACATGAGCGGGGTGATGCCGCTTCCGCCGGCAAACAGCAAAAAGGTTCTTTTATTATCTTTGTTAAATTCGGTAGTGAAGTTACCCATAGGTTCGAGCACCTTTACCTGATCTCCTTCCCGCAGTTCATGGTGAATATACTGAGATACACGGCCGCCATCCAGCTTTTTAACGGTAACGGCGAGGTCCTTGTCTTCCACCGGTGAAGAGCATAGCGAATACGATCTTCGCACCTCTTCATTATCAACCTCCAGGATCAATGTCAGGTATTGTCCTGCTTTATACTGTATCCGTTTCCCGGGATTGTCAAATACTATTGTGATGGCATCCTCCGTTTCCCTGATGATATCTTTAATGGTAAGTACATGGCTTTTGTTACTGCCGGCGGCTTTATTTGCTTCTTCCTTATTTTTTTTCTTAAATAGACTAAGTACCATAGTATGTTATTCTCTTTTTTTACGTCAGTTCCTATAGGAATTCTTTTGTTCGAACTGTCGGTTTACTTGTCAAACAAATATAAAGTTAACCAAGTTTCCACTATTAACGAATGTATAATACAATTGTTTGTTTTTCGAATTTAAATGGGGGAAAAATGCGGGATATGCCTACCTTTGTTGCCTTAAATCATCGACTTATGACTCACAATGGACTTTTAGCAATTTCCCCGGTCGACGGGCGATACCAGTCGATAACTTCTTCCCTCGTGCCTTATTTTTCAGAATCAGGATTGTTCAGGTACCGGGTTCTTGTAGAGGTTGAATATTTCATCAGCCTGGTTGAGATACCCCTTGTTCAGTTACAGGATGTTGATCGTGGATGTTTTGATGATCTCCGTGATATCTACCGGAAATTTGATGAACATGAAAGTGCCAGGATCAAGGAAATAGAATCCGTCACCAACCATGATGTTAAGGCCGTAGAATATTATCTAAAGGAAAAATTCGATAAACTGGGTCTTCAGCAATACAAAGAATTTATTCATTTTGGTCTCACTTCTCAGGATGTGAACAATACGGCCACACCGCTCCTGCTAAAAGAGGGTTTCATGGAGCAGGTAATACCCCGTCTAACTGAATTGATCAAGCTGTTGTCGTCACTGGAAGAGCGATGGCGCGATGTTGCCATGCTTGCCCGCACCCATGGGCAGCCGGCTTCACCGACAAGGCTGGGCAAAGAGATAGCCGTATTCCACGAACGTCTCAACCGCCAGCTCGATCTGTTGGATGCCGTTCCCTTTACTGCTAAATTCGGGGGTGCTACGGGAAATTTCAATGCCCATTTCGCCACCTATCCCGGCCATGACTGGCATGCCTTTGGTGATAGCTTCCTGGCCAGGCTCGGGTTGAAAAGAAGTTATCCCACCACCCAGATAGAGCATTATGATAACCTGGCGGCCTTCTTCGATGCACTCAAGCGGGTCAATACCATACTGATCGATTTCGCCAGGGATGTGTGGACGTATATTTCCATGGAATATTTCAAGCAGAAGATTGTAAAAAATGAAGTGGGTTCCTCGGCCATGCCTCATAAGGTGAACCCTATCGACTTTGAAAATGCAGAGGGTAACCTGGGATATGCCAATGCAATATTTGAATTTTTGTCCGGTAAACTACCGGTTTCCAGGCTTCAGCGTGACCTGACCGATTCTACAGTATTGCGAAATATAGGGGTGCCCTTAGCCCATGGGTATATTGCCTACACCTATCTGATCAAAGGCATCAATAAACTTGAACTAAATGAGAAAAAGCTCACCGAAGATCTGGAGAATAACTGGGCGGTGATATCAGAAGCAATACAGACGATCCTCCGCAGGGAAGGTTATCCCGAACCTTATGAGGCGCTCAAGGCCCTTACCCGCAAGAATGAGAAGATCACGAAGGATGGGATCCAAAGGTTTATCGAGGAACTTGATGTTGCAGATCATATCAAAAAGGAACTCAGGCAATTAAGTCCGCATAATTACTTGGGGCGATAGAAATACTTCCGGAATTTGCGGATTTTTCCCGGGCCAAAGTTTTGAGAGGGTTTGGAACGGTTTAACCGACAAAGTCACCATACCGGTACTTACACTGGTTATATTTTTTTTTCAGACGCATCTGCCATAATGGTCCGTTGCGGAAGAATAATATGAATTTAACGCCGAAATTATGCATCCACCGGCCGACCCCTGTTTGCTTTGGCGGCAAATTTTTCGGGGCGATCAGGTATTCAAATCCATATTCCCTGGTAACTTCTTCGAAGCATTTGTTACCTTTCAGCGTGTTCATTGAATTGTCCCTGATGATGTAAAGATATTTTTCCTTCCTGGGGCCTTGTTTGCGGGCATCGGGTCTGGCGTCAGGGTCTGTTGCCTGGGTGCTGAACCTTTCATCACCGGCTTTGGCTACCGGTTGTGCCTTTGCATCAATTAAGCAATAAGCCGATAAAATCAGGAAAAGGATCAAATGCCTCATAAGTGCCTTGTACTCGGTTAGCACAAATGTAGGTAATCCGGCAGTTTAACTCGAAAAAATTAAGAATTAAAAATGAGGAATGTGGAATGAGGATTGAAGATTGAAGCTTGAGGAATGAGGATGGAGGAATGAGGATGGAAAATGGAAGATGGAGGATGGAGGTTGAGAACCAGAGGTTCGAAATCCCGCTGGAAGCGGGAATGGAGGTCGCTGAAAGCGGGAATGGAAGGTGGTGCGGATATGGATGAATAGCCTTGACCCTTTTTTAATTAATAATTACTAATTATTAATTAGTAATTATTATTTCCCGGTATGCTCACACCCACACCCACACTGTGTTCCCCCTCCCCGTTCACCCCTGATCCGCCGGAAAGCATCGGGAACTGAGATTTATAGGTGGATTATTTATTGTTCTTCCCCGGGATCGTAAAGCAGTATTTTATTTTGGAAATCATACAGGGTAAGATACCTGAGGTTATAATATGCGGTCCAGAATTCTCTCAGGGAGCTGACATAGGCCCTTTTGGCGTCATCTTTATCCCGGAGTGCCAGGTTCAGGTCGGTAATACTTATCTTACCGATAAGATACCTGTTTTTAGCGATATTATACCGTTTATCGGCAATGAAGTCGGCCCTTTCCGAGATGACCACCTGATCCCGGAGCATTTTAAACTGTTTGACCAGGGTGAATATCTCTTCACTGAAATTCATTTCATCCAGTTGGACCGTATATTCTTCGAGTGTGCGGTTGGCTTCCGCCGTTTTCACCCTTGATTTCTGCCGCCCCCAGTCTACAATAGGGATCTCAAAGCCGATCCGCAGGGATTGCTGATCTACGGTATTGGTATAGAGGTCGGGCAATGACTCATCGGACCGGCCTGAGATACCAAAGGAGGCAAACAAGTCGGCATTAAGCCCAGTATTCCCTCTTGCCTGGGCTACATCACGTTCAGCTTCCAGGATCCTCCGGTTAAATCCCAGGGCATCGGCACGGTTGTTTCTCGCCATTTCTATGGCTCTGTTTTCATCAACTTCAAATTCGGGGATTTCTTCCGGCAGCAACAGGGTAATACCTTCTGAAGCAGCCAATCCTACAAACGTCCGGAGCCGGAGGGAGGAAGTTTCCAGATCCAGTTGCGCCTGGGCGACCTGCTGGCGTGAGGTCATAACGTTCAACTCCAGGTCGAGTAATTCGTTTTCGGCGATCTTCCCCAGGTTATACCGGCCCTCTCCAATTTTATAGATAGTATCGTTATTGGCGAGATTCAGATTAGCAATCTGAAGGTTTATCTGGGCAAGCATCAGGTCAAAGAACCTTGAAGTGGCAATAATGGAGATATTTTCCAGGCTTTCGATATATTCCCTTTTGGATTCTTCATACCGCAAGGGTTCTATTTTTTTATCCCATCGCAATTCATTAAAAGAGAACAGAGGCTGTCTTAACCCGAAAGATACCGGCTCCCCACTGTAAAGTTTATCCTCCAGGCTGAAATTATCGAAACGCCTGAGACTTGAGTTAACAAAAAACTCGGTGCCGGTGGCGCTGATGGATTGTGATAAGAACAAGTTGAGATCAGAGTTATTGAAATTGACTTCTTTATAGTCGTAGTTACCATCAGGCTGACGAACCGGGTCGAATTGACGCTGGTAAGCGGGGAATGTTCCATTGAGTGAGAGTTGCGGGTTATAGTTCGACCGGTAGACCCTGTATTGCCAATACCTGTTTTCTCTTCTCACTTCGGCTTGTAGCGCCCAAATGGAGCGGTTCCGGGCCATAGAAATGATCTCTTCAAGGCTATACGTAGTATTAGGGGTTTTAATTTCCTGTTGACCGAATGAGAGCGTATTAAAAGCGAGAAATATCAGGCCAAAAAGCAGAGAACTGATTTTATTCATATCGTAAAGAAGTTATGGGATCCTGATTGGCAGCCCTCCGTGCCGGTGTGATACCGAATATCAGGCCTACGGTGGCTGCCACGCCAAAGGATACTATTATTGAAAATGGTGTAATTATTGTTGGTATATCTGCTATTCTCGAGATTATGATGGCCAGGCCGATACCCAGGACCACGCCGATCAGACCGCCGGTAATGCTGATCATGACCGCCTCCAGCAGGAATTGCTGAATGATATCCAGTTTTTTGGCTCCGATGGCAAGTCTCAGCCCGATTTCCTTGATCCGTTCCAGTACCGAGGCCAGCATGATGTTCATAATGCCAATGCCTCCCACAACAAGAGAGATGCCGGCAATGGCGCCCAGCACGATATTAAAAATATTCTTCGTACGCTGTTGTTGTTTAAGCAATAGTTCGGGAATAGTGATCTCATAATCCACCACTTCAAAATGCCTTCTTTTTAACATTCTGGATACGACCTCTGCGGTTGCTTCCAGGTGTTCGGTTTCATCTACCTGGGCAACCAGCCTGTCTATCTGGTGATAGTTGGTTACTTTCTGATCTGTCGTTTCTTCCTCAGCGGTAGCCATCCGGAACCTTCCCCGGCTGAACCCGCCACCGCCGCTCAGCATCGATGAGGTGATCAGGTCTCTGTTCTTATAACGTATTAATACAGTCTGTATGGGGGCATAAACATCCATATTATAATTTCTGATGCCCAGGTTCTCAATACTTTGCTCTGAGATATATCTTTCTTCCAATACACCAACCACTTCCAGCCATTGGCTGCCGCATTTGATGGTTTTACCAAGGGGGTCTTCTGTTGAGAAGAACCGCGTTTTGATATCTTTTCCGATAATACATACCGGAGCCCCGGTTTCCAATTGCTCTTCCGTGAACATCTTGCCCTCAGCGAGTTCGAAATTGGTCAATTCAAAATAGGTAGGTTCCACACCCACCAGCTTGGTAGACCGCCGTATACCTCTCTTGATCAGGTAGGTCTCCAGTATAATTTCAGGGCTTAATTTTTCAATGGTAGGGATCACCGAAGAAATGGCTTTGGCATCTTTTAGGGAAAGGCCGGGTGTGAACTTATTATTTTCCTGGTCTTCCTGTGAATCCTGCTGGTTCAGTGATTCTTCCTCCTGTTCAATTACGGGTTGTACGACGATATTATTAACGCCGACCAGCTTGATCTGATCCAGTATTTCCTGTTGTGCGCCATTGCCGATGGCCAGCATGGCAATAACAGCGCCGACGCCGAAAATGATACCCAGGGCTGTAAGGATCGATCGTAATTTATTGGCTGTAACAGCGTCAAAGGCAACGTAGAAGTTTCCTGACAGTCTTTCCAGATTCATGGATCAGTTATTTTTAGTTAACTGCTTTGTTTTCCTGAACACTATCCGTTTGCGTTGTTGATAAGGCGGCTTTGCCGGCATCCGTGCTATTTTCTGCCTGCCGTTGACGCTGGCCCTGCACACGCTCACCGCTTCCGGCTCCCTGACCTACTGCCCGGCCCGGTCTTCCCTGCCGTTGGCCGTCAGCAGGCACGGTGATCTTTCGGCCGTCGGGAAGAGTGATCGTTTTTTCCTGA
>CAZYDB010000156.1:0-10235 GCA_964645995.1 uncultured Roseivirgaceae bacterium | reverse complement strand
GGTAAGGATAGAGGATGAGATCCGGGATCTCAACGCCCGTCTGGAGCACCGGGTCGAGGAAAAGACCATGGAATTGCAGGCGATCATTAAAGAACTGGAAGCTTTTGCTTATACCGTTTCCCATGACCTGAGAGCACCATTGCGGCATATGAGTGGTTATATCAGTTTTCTGGAGGAAGACTATGGCCCCCAACTCGATGAAACTGCTCAAAATTATCTGAAAAAAATAAATCAATCTTCATCCACCATGGGTGTGCTGATCGATGCGCTACTGCATTTCTCAAGACTTGGCCGGAAGGAACTCCGGAAAACAGATGTTGACCTGAATAAGACACTGCTGGCAGCAATAGAATCCCTGGGCCCGGAAGTCAAGGGACGGAATATCGACTGGAATGCGGAAAAACTCCCGGTAATAAAAGCAGACGAGAAGTTGATGCTACAGGTATTTATCAACCTGATCTCCAACGCGGTTAAATATACAAGGAATAAAGATCTGGCAGTTATTAAGATAGGATTGGGCTCCCGGAAACCTTCTGATAATCAGATTGTTTTGTGTTTTAAGGATAATGGCGTCGGTTTTGATATGAAATACGCTGATAAGTTATTCACCGTTTTCCAAAGATTGCATATGAACGAATTCGAAGGACTCGGTATCGGTCTGGCCAATGTTCAGCGAATAGTCCACCGTCATGGTGGCGCCGTTTGGGCTGAATCGCAAGTTAATAAAGGCGCTACTTTTTATTTAAGATTACCCATAAACTGATCTGCCCTATGAGCAATTTAAAAAGAAAAAGAATACTACTGGTAGAAGACAATGCCAACGATATTGACCTGACTCTCAGGGCCTTGAAAAAAGGCCAACTGGCCAACCCTGTTGATATTGCCAGGAACGGTGAAGAAGCCCTTGATTATATTTATAAAACCGGTCCTTACGCCGGCCGGGATTCCGGCAACCCGGCTGCCATTCTTCTTGATCTTAAAATGCCCAAGGTTAATGGTATTGAGGTATTGAAAAAGATCAAAGCAGATCCCCTAAAGAAAACAATCCCTATCGTCATACTTTCCTCTTCACGTGAGGATCCCGACCTGAGAGAATGTTATGAGCATGGAGCCAATGCCTATGTGGTTAAACCGGTTAACATCCATGAGTTTATAGAAGCGATCATTACCCTGGGTATGTTCTGGGCGGTCATCAATCAGGAACCTCCCGGATGTGCTCCTAAAGAAGTGGATTGATCAAAAACAATGCAGGCAGGAAAGGGGGAGATCCATAAATCCCCGGATAAAAAAATATCATCATCAACGACTGAGCTTGTCCAGTTCATTTTCAAGTTCCAGGATCCGTTCCCGCAGTTCTTTAATCCTGAACTCCCTGCCTACAAATAAACGGTTCATTTTTTCAAGTTGTTCGTTTTTTTCAGTCAATTCAGCAGTACGTTCGGCTACCTTTTGTTCAAGAAGTAAGCCGGCCTGTTTACGCTCTGTAATATCCCGGGCGATGATCAGTATGCCAATAACTTCTTCATTGCGTATAACCGGAGTAGAAACTACCTCAAGACAATAACTCTGCCCATCATCTCTACTTGCTTTTATCTCGTATTGATACATTTTCTGATCACCCTTTCTCCTGCTCTGCTGCCTGGATAATACTTGCTCTATTTCATTCTCAGGCAGAAAGGACGTAACCGGTTTCCCGATGGATTCTTTTTCATCCATTTTTAACAAGGAAATAGCAGCAGGATTGGCATACTGGACCCTGCCCTCCAGGTCGTGGATCACAATGATATCGGAAGCGGCTTCTGCCAGGACCCGGTACCGGCTCTCACTTTCAATTAATAATTCAAGGGCTCTTTCCCTGTCCGTAACATCTTGTACCAGGGATATCATCAGGCCCTGATCGGGAAGCGGGATATTGTTGGCATCCACCACCCGGTCACCCTTATGTTTAGTCCTGATCTTCACATTAGACCATTGCATCCTCTCCGGATCACCGGATCCAATATCCTCCATGATCTGTTTTCTGATCCGGCTTCGATACTCCGGATCCGGATATACGTGTTGAAAAAAATGCTCGATATTATTGATCACCTCCTTCGGCCAGCCATATATCTCTTCGAATTTGCTATTTATATAGGTAGCCTCTCCCTCCTTTACCTTGTTTATCGCCAGTCCTATTGGCAGGTTGTCAAGGACTGATTGAATGAAAACATTCTTTTCGGACAGGTTTTTTTCCGTTTTTTTACTCGTGGTAACATCCGATGAAGCTATCTGTACGCCTTGTAGCTGATTTTTACCATCATATATTGGCGTGTAAATGGAATGATGATATCTTATTTGTTCCTTTAAAAATATTTTGTCCACGTATGCCATCTTTTCTGATCCCTTCACAACTGCCTGTATACGTTTCATGATTTGTGTTCCGATCTTCCTGTCGAATATCTGGCTGACCGTTTTCCCGGTAATCTCCGCCGGCTTCATGCCAAGAGCCTCGCCCCCTTCCCTGTTCATATAGATTAACTTTCCTTTAAGATCATAGCAACCAATCCCGTATCCGCATCGATCCAGCACCTCTTTAAGAAAATGGATACCAAATGACCTCTTAGTCTTAGGCCCCGGGCTGCCAGGTATAATGTTCTTCATTGCATTTTTATAGGCTATAAGATAAAGATATCTATAAATGCATTATTAAACGAATACCGACCTGAAAAAGGAATCAACATCAATCTTAAAAACCGAGATCAACCAAAAGTATTCTTTCTGATAAATAGCTGGTTCAGGCACTCTTTCGTACTTCCTGATCCCAACGATCTTTTAAATAAATAAGAATATTTATTGAATTGGCGGTTAATTTCTCTATCTCTGAAAACATTTTATCCGGGTCTCCTCCTTTTTCCCTTCGCAATACCGATTTCATTTCGTCACATAACGTGCTGATCTTATCCAGTTTCAGGATCTTCAAATTGGACTTAATCTTATGATGCATCTGGCGAAAGCTATCGAGATCCCTTTCTTTTATATGTTCCCTGCTTTTTTCATTGAATTCCTCAAGCCCATTGACCAATGTACGGATAAATTCATTACGGAATTCCTCCTCGCCTTCTGAGTAAAACTCGATTGCTTCAATCATATGCTCCTTGGCACTATCGGCAGTATCCTCTTTCGGTCCCTCGAGAGAAACGCTTTTGGGTTCCCGATTCATTTCCGTTTTCAGGTATTTACTGATGGTCGCCCTTAGATCGTCGGGGTCGAAAGGTTTGGTCACATAGGCATCTACGCCGGCCTCCATAGCTTCATCCTTCTGATGTTTTAACACCGCAGCAGAGATCGCAATGATGGGGATCGAGTGAAAGGGCTTATCTTTCATATTTCTTATCCGTCGGGTTACTTCGAGTCCATCCAGATCCGGCATCTGGATATCCAGCAATACCATGTCAAAATGCTTTTGCCGGATCATTTTCAGGGCATCTTTACCGCCTGTAGCCTTATCGACCCGGCCACCCCAGCCCTTCAGGTATTTTTCAGCCACCAGCAGGTTAACCTCATTATCGTCCACAACCAATATGTCAAAATCTTGCTGAGGGGTGATGCTCGACCGGTTAACCTCATTTTCTATGGAATCAGTATTTTTAGCTCCCCTCTCAAGCGAAAGGTCAAAGTAAAATACGGTGCCTGTTCCAAGTTTTGACTTGAGTTTCAGATCGGAATGCATTAGCGCCAGCAATTTTTTGGAAATTGAAAGGCCTAATCCTGATCCGCCATATTTTGCACTGATGGTACTGTCGGCCTGCGAAAAACGCTCGAATATTCGTTCGATTTTCTCTTTTTCAATTCCAATCCCGGTATCGGCTATTTCAAATCTGATCACTGACTTATCTTCAGATATCTCCAGGCACCTGGCTTTAAGACTCACCTCCCCGGCATCTGTAAATTTGATGGCATTATTGATCAGGTTGGATATGATCTGGGTAAGTCGTACCTTATCATAGGCATAATGATGATCGATCCTTTTATCGATCTCAATAGCCATTTGTATCCCTTTATCCCGGGCCTTCATCTCGTACATTTGGAAGAGGTTGTTCAGATGTCCTTCAAGGCTCCATTCACGGTATTCCAATTCAAGCTTCCCTTCTTCCAGCTTATTAAGATCAAGAACATTATTGATCAATGACATCAGGTGATCACTGCTGAATTTCAGGAGTTTCAGATGTTCCTGCTGATCAGTCCTGGGATCATTTTCCATCAGGAAGTTGATCAGCGCCATGATACCATTTAAAGGTGTGCGTATTTCATGGCTCATATTGGACAAGAATTGGGTCTTAACACTGGCTGCGTATTCGGCCTTTTCCTTCTCCTTCTCTATGGCAAACTGCATTTTTTTACTGCTGTCGATATCCCGTAAAACGGTTATGCTGCCCTGGATCTTACCATCAGGACCGATCATGGGACGGGTGTTCATACTGGCATAAAAACCGGTCTCGGAATAAAGATTTTTAATATAGGTTTCGAAATTATCGAACGATTCTCCCTTTAATGCTTTTTTCGCAGGCAATTCCTCCTCCTCCAGTTGCCTGTTATTGGCCATATCATAAAAAATGGGTGGATGCAAGGCATGGTCAGGTGTATGTTTCTGCCCGTTTATCCCGTAGATCTGCCTGGCTGTCTTATTCATTAGTTTATAGTCGCCCTTCTTATCCAGCACCACAACACTTTCCGCCATGGTATCCAGGATGGAAGTCATCAGCATCGTTTTTTCCCTGATCTCGGCAGCATATTTCTTCAGTTTCTTTTCCCTTTCGATGGTCTGGCTAACATCACGGGAAACCACCTGAATACCCCGTATTTTATTATTCAGGTTTCGGAATGGCTTAATTATAGCTTCAAGCCAGATCTTTTCACCATTCTTTTTTTCCGACCGGTACAGGATTTTCTTATACTCCTCCCCTGCCAAAACGTTGGCGAGTGTTTCTTCACTGAATTTGCCCCTGTCTTTTGAATATACGGTCTTTATGAAGGGTTTGTCCTGTAATTCCGATGGAGAAAAGCCGAGGATTTCCTTGACAGAATCTGATATGAAACGCATTCTGTAATCCGGATATAAAAGAAAGGCCAGATCACTACTATTTTCTGACATTAACTGATACATCTTGAGCTTCTTCTGTACCAGGTCCTGAGTCACTTTTTGCTGCGTATAATCATAGATGAAACCCTCCGTTCCTGTGATCTGGTTCAAAGCATCATATTTACCGAATCCATGTTCATAGATCCATTTCACGTCATTATCTCGTGTGGTGATCCTGTAGGATAACCGGTAGTGTTCCTTTCGATACAGGGAATCCTTTCTGTCAGCCCTGATCAAATCTAAATCTTCCGGATGGATTATCGTATCCCAATTTACCACTCCTTCCATCAGTTCCTTATCAGTAAAACCGGTAATGGCTTTAATTCCGCAGGAGATGAAATTGAATGTTTTGGCCTTCTGATTATACGAATACATGGCGACCGGTAAATTGCTATTCATCTCATGATGCATATTGATTATATCTTTCTCGTGCCTTTCTATCATATTTATTTCTTCCTGGGGAATGTCATCAGTGGTATATTCATACTGGTTCCTGGCCTCCAGCAGCAGCATCTTTTTTTTGTTGATCGTCATTGGATACATCCTTAGGTCAAGGTCGAACTCCTCACGATTGATGTTAACACCCGTAAAGAGATCTTTGTATAAAACCTGGTTATAGAAGGTCTCTTTAACGTTATAGTTATACTTAGACGGATGAAAATCAGGTATGTATTTCGTAATGGAAAGATTTTTATTATTGTTTTCCGGCAAACCGAATAAATGGTAGAAACCATTATTAGCCGTCTCAATTTGGCCGTTCATATCGATTATGGCCAGAATATTGTTACTCCCGATGGCAAGAGGGCTTTTGTTGGATTTGCCGTCCTGAACTTGAGATATCCCTCTACGTCTTCGCTTCGGTTTATTGGCGCTCATAATAACTCTTTATTATAAATATCGCCGAAAAATGAACCGGATGAACAGGAGAAAAACGTATTGATTAAATTAAGTAATTCACCTAACCCGGTTTACCCAAAACCAGGTATTCTTTCAATAAACAAAAGAGGCAAAATGAAATACGCTATTTCGATCCTAATCATTTTATCACTGGCCTGCTACACCGGTACTGATAACGCTTATGCACAGAATGTCCGGATGGGCCCCCAGGTCGAAAGAAATATCCAAGGTATCCAGTTTGGTTTATCGGCCTCCTATGTTTCCGGAAAATCTTTTGCTTTGGGTTTTTATCATCAACTTGAGGCAAATGTCTACAGGGAATCATCCGGCCGTTATGCCAGGGAGATCAACGGATTGATCCTTGATTTCCCGATAGTGATAGATAAAAAGCTGTCCCTGGTCGGGCGGCTAAAGCCTTCGCTGGCCAACCGGCAGTTTTTTTTAGTTATCCCGGCAACCGAAATGCAATTCCGGGCCGTGAGGTTTCTATTCGTAGCAGGTGAAATAAGCTACCGGGCAGGATACCCTGCCTTCGCAATTAAGACCAATGTTATTATAAATCATAAAAAACAACAATTATGAAATTTCTGATATGTGAAGACGATTTGTCGATCCTGAGCCTGATCGATTTCAAGATCCGTAAAAGCGGACTTGGCGAAGTAGTTAAGGCCACTGACGGACGACAGGCCAGACAACATCTCCTGAACGAAGATTTCGATTTTTTAATCACAGACATCCATGTACCCTTTTTATCCGGGCTTGAGTTGGTTTCTTTCATCAGGAATGATTTGAAGAAATCAATGCCGATAATTGTTTTATCAGTGGAAGAACTGGAAGAAACCGTTCTTCAGGCTTTTGAACTGGGCGCTGATGATTATGTCGTTAAGCCGTTCAGCCCCTCGGAATTGGTTTTGCGGATCAACAGGATCCTGACAAAAGCAGGAATGACAACCGCTTAGCCCATAATAGGCATATCACCTATACTTGAGTATAAGTAATCGACATATAAATGCCGGTTGATCAACTGCTATATTTATTTTAAAGCTTAACCTGTGATAAACTTAATCAATATATGGACCTATATCATACAACCTTCTGAAGAAGTGTTGTCGCCCATTCTTTACAGTCTTGGATTTTTCATGTTATTGATCCTGGGGATGACGTTGCTTATTTTTCTGACCAGATTAAAAAAGATATATTATAGCAGCCTGCGTTCCTCTACAATAGAAAAATTTCAAGGGTTGCTAACAGCGGCGCTTTCCAGGGTGGAGGATAACCATGCCCGGTTAACTGCTTTCTCTGCAGAGAATCTGATCAAAATCCATAATCTTGAAAATGCATTTTCGCCCAAACAGAAACAATATATTCTTGATGAGATCATCAGTTATTTAAATAGCCTGAAAGGCAATTATAAACTGGTATTGTTTGCCTTCTATTATAAACTTAAACTCCAGGAGATCAGCAATAAAAAGATCCATTCCAGGAATACGGTGCGGATTATAAAAGGAATACGCGAATTATCCAATGTGGATATTTACATTCCCTGGAATGACATTATTCATTTACTACAAAAAAATGACCCTTTGATACGGGAGGAATTGTTCTATTCCCTGGCAAAACAATCACCTGAGAAACTTTTACATTTCCTGGAACACCGGCATTATTATATCTCACAGTGGGATGAGATCAATATTCACGCGGCCTATAAGAAACTGGAAAATGGAAAATTACCTCAATTCAGCAAATGGTTTTTCTCTTATAACCAGCGGCTGGCCCTGTTCGCTATTAAAATGACCGGTGAATTCCAACAACAATCCTCCTTTGCTGATATTCCCGTATTACTGGCAAAAACAAAAAATCCTTTAAAAATTCTGGCAGCTATCGAGGTAGTCGGGAAAATGGGCGCTGCCGAATTATCGAATACCCTTTTACATACTTTGTATAAATGGATCAAAAATGAAGAGATTGTTTATCGGATCCTGCTGACCGTTGAAAAACTGATGGATAACGATGAATTATCTCCTGTTGTTCGAAAATTATCCGGTTACCCTTCCTTCAGGATCAATTTATTACTGGATCATATTATTTCTGATAAGGATGCGGATTCAAAAGTCAAGTATGAAGACAAGCTAAAACAAATAAAACAAGCCTCATGAATAATTTAACCGATATAAGCATTTTCTTCGGACAAATGACCAACTCTTTTTTCTGGCTATATGTTATTTCCATATCCGGGATGTATGTATTACTTGCAGTGTTCTCCTATTCGGAACTTGTCAAATATTTACGTAAAAACAATGAGACCTATTTCAGCCGGATATTATCCAGTCCGCTTTCCCCCTCGATCTCCCTGATCGCACCTGCCTATAATGAAGGGAAAACAATTGTGGATAACATCAGGTCTCTCATGTCTATTCAATATCACCGTTATGAAGTTATTATTGTGAATGATGGCAGTGCCGACGATACATTGGAAAAGGCGATAGAGGCTTATCAACTGGTTCCTGTCGACCGTTACTACGAGTCCGGGATCGACACAAAAGCCATCCGCCAGATATATCAATCTACAAACAGGGCTTATGCAAAACTGACCGTCATCGACAAGGAAAACGGCGGCAAAGCGGATGCCCTGAATTCAGGCCTGAATATTTCATCCAACGACCTGGTGGCATGCATCGATGTCGACAGCATTATCGAACCGGATGCATTATTGAAAATGGTCAAGCCTTTTCTGGAAGATAATGACAAGGTGATCGCCTCCGGCGGAGTGGTAAGGATCGCCAATTCATGTACTATTGAAAGCGGCCGCCTGATAAAAACGAGGCTACCTGAAAAATTGCTGGCCCGGTTCCAGGTACTGGAATATCTTCGTTCCTTTCTGCTCGGGAGACTCGCCTGGAGTCGGCTTAACGGCCTGCTGATCATATCCGGGGCGTTCGGACTTTTCAAGAAAGAGATTGTACTGAAGGCCGGTGGATACCGGACCGATACGGTAGGAGAAGATATGGAACTCGTAGTCAGGATGCGCAGATATATGCATGAAAGAAGAAAAAAATACCGGGTGATCTATATCCCCGATCCCTTATGCTGGACCGAAGCGCCTTCAAATCTTAAAATACTCGGGAGACAACGGTCGAGATGGGCCAGGGGTACCGTGGAAACGTTGATGAACCATAAAAGATTGCTCTTCAACCCAATGTACGGACTAATGGGCATGCTGAGCTTCCCCTACTGGATGATGTTTGAGTGGCTCGCCCCCTTTATTGAAATTGCAGGAATTCTTTACTTCATCAGTATGATCCTCACCCACCAGGTACTCTGGAGTTATGCAATAGCCCTGTTCCTGCTATTGTTTTCCTTCGCCATCTCAATTTCAATATTTGCCCTGTTAATAGAAGAAATATCATTTTACCGGTATACCAATAAAAATGAAACCCTAAAACTGATCCTTCTTGCTTTTATTGAACCTTTCCTCTTTCATCCCCTGATCGTCTTCTGGTCTGTAAAAGGAAATATCGATTATTTGCGGGGTGTAAAATCCTGGGGAGCTATGACGAGGACCGGCTTCGCCTCTGTTACTGCCTTATTATTACTGACATGGTTATTCGTATGAAAGAATATAGCATATACGTCATGGCCTTCTTATTGGCCTTATCATCATTAGTCTGTCACCCGGTCTTGTCACAAAACATGGCTTCTGAGGCAGAAATTTATTCTGAAGCAACAAGCCTGATCAGGAAGGACAGCCTGAATAAAGCCTCAACGCTTGTAAATACGGCCCTGACTTATTATAGTGATAATTATGATCTCCTCCTGCTTGCTGCCAGGATGCAGGCCTGGAAGGGTCAATATGCCAGGAGCCTGGCCATACTAGACGAAATAGAAGCGAGATTTAGTCATAACAGGGAAACTCTGATCCTGCGGACTGATATCCATTACTGGCAAAATAACTATGACAGCCTCCTGGATTATTGTAACAGATACCTGGAAGAAATGGAAGCCGATCCTGACGTAATCTATAAAAAAAGCCTGGCCCTGTATAAAACCGGACAGGTGGGAAAAAGTATTTCCCTCCTGGAAGACCTGACTGAACAAGGATACCAGCATGAAAATGCAGTAAACCTATTGAATGAGATCAAAGCAAATAACCTGAAGAATCAATTATCAATAGAATACCTGTTTACCGGATTTGACGATAGCCGGCAACCCTGGCAAAATT
>CAZYDB010000155.1:0-10278 GCA_964645995.1 uncultured Roseivirgaceae bacterium | reverse complement strand
GATATATCCGATGCAGAATTAGACCATTCGGGGAATATATTTATTTCAACACGCCGGGGCGAGATTATAAAATATAATACCGAAGGCAATAAAATATCATCCCAGTCATTTGACTTCTTGTTCCCGGTAACTAAGATGGATATCTCTAACAACTTCAGGATATTCCTTTTTTATGCTTCCGGGCAGCGTTTTCTGCTCGTAGACAGAAATTTCAAAAGACTTTCTGAAAAAAGGTTTGATGACATGCAAATTAATAATGCCAAAACGGCTGCCTATCTTCCTGACCAGCATCTCTGGGTATATGATGAAGCAGACTTCAGCCTGAAAAAAATGGATCCGGTTTTGAACAGGGTAGTCGCCAAGGTTGATTTAAGCCTGCTTATCAGTGAGGCTAGTATTGATGTCTTTGAAATTGAAGAACATCATAACAGGATCTATGTTAATATAAACAATGATCAGATATACGTATTTGATGCTTTTGGTAACTTACACAAGATTCTTCCTGTTAAGACCACAAGAAAGATCAGTTTTTATCTCGATCAGTTATTTTATTTCAGTGATGGAACGATCCATTCATTGAATATATATTCTGATGAAAAGGAACAATTAGCGCTTGATGTGATGAACCCGGATCGATTATTAAAGGTGCTTTATTCAGACAACTATATCTACCTGATCTACGATCAATCGGTCTGCAGAGAAGAAGGGCTATAATATGCATTTTTTATCAAGGGGTATTTAATACATATAAAATTTGCCTTTAATACCTGTCACACCTAATTTAGATTTTTAACTGAAAGTATAATTTTTTAGAAATAACAGAAAAACAATGGATAAACATGTTTGGTTTGAAAAATACCCCGATGGAGTCAACAGAGAAATTGATCCCTCCAGGTATAGATCGGTTTCGGAATTACTGGAACAAAGTGTAACAAAATTTGGTGATCGCCCCGCTTATGTCAATTTCGGAAAATCCCTCTCTTTCAATGAAGTTGATCAATACTCAAGGGATTTTGCAGCCTATCTTCAAAATTCCGGCCTTAATCCCGGCGACCGGATCGCCATTCAGATGCCCAATGTTCTACAATATCCTATTGTTCTTTTTGGTGCCTTAAGAGCAGGACTTATTGTAGTTAACACCAATCCCCTGTATACATCAAGGGAGATGGAACATCAGTTTAAAGATGCCGGAGTTAAAGTCATTGTCATTCTTGCCAATTTCGCCCATAATCTGGAGAAGATCATTTCAAAAACCAATATCCAGCAGGTATTAATCACAGAGATGGGTGACATGATCGGCGGTATAAAAGGCACTCTGATCAATTTCATTGTTAAAAGAGTGAAGAAGATGGTGCCTGCATATCGTTTGCCACATGCCTATCCCCTTATGAAGGCATTAAAAAAAGGGCGTAAGCTGAATTTTGTTGCACCGGAAATCAATCCCTCGGATATTGCGTTTCTACAATACACGGGAGGTACAACAGGGGCATCAGTGGGTGCCACACTGACCCATAGTAACATTATTGCTAATATGTTACAGATAAGGGAATGGATGAAGCCCCGCCTGAAAGAATTGGAAGAACTTGCCATCACGGCTTTACCGCTTTATCATATTTTTGCCCTAACCGTTAATTGTCTCTGTATGCTTCAACTGGGGGCTGAAAATATACTTATCACGAATCCCCGTGATCTGGATGGATTTATAAAGGATCTCAAAAAATATCCGTTTACCTTTATCACCGGTGTCAACACTTTGTTCAACGGCCTGCTAAACCACCCGAAATTTGCGGAAGTTGATTTTAGCCATCTTAAAGTATCGGTAGGTGGTGGTATGGCCGTCCAGAAAAGTACCGCCGAAAGATGGGAAAAACTTACCGGTTGCCCGCTGGTGGAAGGGTACGGACTTTCGGAAACATCCCCGGTTCTTTCCTGCAGCCCGATCGATGGTAGTCATCAGATCGGAACCATCGGATTACCGGTACCGGGAACCAATATGAAGGTGATGAATGATGAAGGACAAGAAGTTAAAACGGGAGAAACGGGAGAAATTTGTGCAACCGGCCCCCAGGTCATGAAAGGGTACTGGAATAAAGAGGAAGATACTAAAAATGCCTTCCATGATGGTATCTGGTTTAAAACCGGTGATATCGGATTAATGAGAGACGATGGATATTTTAAGATCGTTGACCGGAAAAAAGATATGATCCTTGTATCCGGATTTAATGTATACCCCAATGAAATAGAAGAGGTAACCGCAGAGATGGAAGGGATCCTCGAAGTGGCTGCAATCGGTGTGCCGGATGACCGATCATCCGAAGCAGTTAAATTGTTTGTAGTCAGAAAGAACAAAGATGTCACGGAAGAGAAGATCCTGAGCCATTGCAAAGAAAACCTGACCAAATATAAGATACCAAAACATATAGCCTTTGTGGATGAACTACCCAAATCAAATGTGGGTAAAATCCTCAGAAGATTACTTCGTGAACAAGAATCAAATCTACAGGTATAAAAAAAAACCCGCCAGTGGCGGGTTTGCTGTAGGGGAAGGAGTCGAACCTTCAAGAGGAAGTTAGCTCAATGTCTGATCAACACATGAGTTTATCCCGTTATCCTCACCCCCGAGACAGGAGGGCATGGCTGCCAATTTCATCACCCTACAAGGAACGTTTTAAATAATCAACATGACAAATTTATATCAAAAGAATATATATATTCAAATTTTTTCATATTTTTTTTTATTTTTTACAATAATTTAAATGCAAGACTAATTATTTAATAAATATTATAATTATGCAGTTTTTGATGTATCATAAATTACATATTTTATATAATAAGTATTTAAAGTAAAGGTATATTTTATATAAACAACCGTATTTTTATAAATATTTTAAATAATATCGAAAATAAATTAATTTTTGAAAAAAGGACTAACGAAAAAGGCTCCAATTATCCACCGGGATTACTTGCACATCATATTTAACTTGGGGGAATACTCTTCCTGATATACACATGACATACTTCAGGAGACTTTGTAAACGGACAGAAGGGGAAATGTACAAACATAGAGTGAGTGTGAGCATATCGGGCATGAAAAATTAGTAGGTTTTTCAGTTAAGAGATCAAAAACTTAGGGTAAACAACAATCCAACTCATCTAAATAAACATAAAAATTCACTTCATTAATAAAAAAAGGCTCGGAAATGTTACCCTTTATGTTCATATTCGTACAATATAC
Organism: uncultured Roseivirgaceae bacterium; assembly: GCA_964645995.1. Taxonomy (GTDB): domain Bacteria; phylum Bacteroidota; class Bacteroidia; order Cytophagales; family Cyclobacteriaceae; genus JAGTVG01. Next base: position 7,043 of record CAZYDB010000155.1, on the reverse strand, counting down.
AGAACCGGGGTTGTTGGAAAATTATTAAATAAAGTATATGACCCCGAGTATCAAAAGTTTATTATTTGTTAAAATCAATATTTCATTAAAAAACTAAAATATGCCGGATAAGGAAATAGGAAAGATTCTTATAATTGATGATGACGAAGATGTATTACTGGCGGCCAAGATGTTGCTGAAAAAATTTGCATCAGAAGTTATCATCGAAAAAAATCCGAAAAAAATTCCGTTTTTACTTAATGATGATGTATATGATGTAATTCTGCTGGACATGAACTTCAGCAAGGATATTACCAGTGGGAAGGAAGGATTCTTCTGGTTAAACCAGATTCTTGAAAAAGACCCTGCGGCAGTTGTAATCCTGATCACCGCTTTTGGTGATGTTGAAATGGCTGTCAGGGCGCTCAAGGAAGGGGCCACTGATTTTGTCCTGAAACCATGGCAGAATGAGAAACTGATCGCCACGATCTCAACAGCAGCCAAACTAAAAAAATCCTACAATGAAGTAGACCAGCTCAAACAAACCAAAAGGGCTCTTCAGGAAGAAAGCAACCTGCAATTCAGGGAGATGATCGGTAACAGCACGGCTATTCAGGGGGTTTACAAAATAATTGACAAAGTAGCCGCTACAGATGCTAATGTACTCATACTGGGAGAAAATGGGACCGGAAAAGAATTGGTTGCAAGAGCTATCCATCAAAGATCGCACCGCGCGGATAATATATTTTTAAATGTTGATATGGGAGCCATAACGGAAACCCTTTTTGAAAGTGAACTTTTTGGTCATAAAAAAGGGGCTTTTACCGATGCCAAGGACGACAGGGCCGGTAGATTTGAGGTTGCCAATGGGGGCAGTTTGTTTCTTGATGAGATCGGTAATCTAAGCCTTCCCTTACAATCAAAACTATTGACGGTGATCCAAAGGAGAGAAATAACCAGGATAGGATCTAATAAAGTGATCCCTATCGATATCCGCCTGATCTGCGCAACCAATATGCCAATTTATGACATGGTTAATGAAGGTGACTTCAGGCAGGATCTGCTCTATCGCATTAATACGGTAGAAATCAATATCCCCCCTCTGCGGGACAGAACTGAGGATATTCATCTTCTTTCCGATCATTTTATTGATCTGTATTGCAGGAAGTACCGGAAAAATATTAAATCAATTTCCGGCAGCACGATCAAAAAACTGGAAAAATATAGATGGCCCGGCAATATCAGAGAACTGCAGCATGCTATTGAAAGAGCGGTAATAATGAGCGACAAAACCACATTACAACCGGATGATTTCTTTTTTATTTCCCAGGCAAATGACCAGATAGAAGATAAAAAAGAAGAAACTCTTGACCTTGACGCGGTAGAAAAACACACAATTAAAAAAGCGATCAGTAAAAACGGAGGCAATATATCCAAAGCGGCCAAAGAACTTGGTCTGACAAGAGCTTCCCTTTACCGTAGGCTGGAAAAACATGGTCTTTAATAATTTTAAATTCAATATTATTATCCGGGTGGTTGTAATAACCCTGACCACCTTGCTATTCTCGAATCTTTCGACGGAAGGCGTCTTTTTTCTTATCCCGGCTCTCGTATTTTTCCTGATCGTTGTACAGGTCATTTCCCTAATAAAATACATCCTGAAAACAAACGAAGAAATTAATTCATTTTTTAATACCCTCGCAAAAGAGGATGTTAAGGATCCGATTTTCAAAACTGATTCAGGGGAATATTATAATACGCTTGTCGATCAGTATCAAAAAGTGATTGATTCACTTAAGAAGGCCCGGTCAGAAAAAGATGCCAAATATCAGTATTTAAAAACCATCGTTCAGCATGTCGGGATTGGCATCATAACCTTTAACCGGGAGGGGGAAGTACAGATTGTTAATACGGCTGCGAAACGATTATTCAGAATCAATCACATTAAAAATGTAAATGAATTAAGAAAGATCAGCGAGGCACTGGTAGACAGCTTTCTTAAATTACGCACCGGTGGGCGTGACCTGATTAAAATAATCCATAGTGATGAAACTATTCAGTTAGCCGTTTTCGCTATAGAACTTACCCTTCAGGATGAAGAATTTAAATTGGTCTCTGTCCAGAATATACAATCCGAACTGGAAGAAAATGAAATGGAGGCTTGGCAGAAACTGGTCAGGGTGCTGACCCATGAGATCATGAATTCCGTTACACCTATTTCATCCCTGGCCAATACAGTTGAAGAAGACCTGAACCACCAGCTCGGACAAAATACTGAAACCTGCGAGATGACCCGGGAAGACCTGGAGGATCTCCACCTGGCTATTAAGACCATCCAGAAAAGAAGTGATGGGCTGATCCGATTCGTAACAGACTTCAGAAGCCTTACCCATATCCCTAAAATCCAATTTGGCGATGTTGCCGTCAAAGATCTTTTTGAACATATTGATCTGTTGATGCGACATGAAATTGATGAGCACCAGATCCGTTTTGATAAAAAAGTAGACCCTGAAAGTCTGAATATAAAGATCGACCGGGAACTTGTTGAACAGGTGCTGATCAACCTGATAAAAAATGCCATACAGGCACTTGATGATCAGAGTGACAGGCAAATTTCATTATACGCCTTTAAAAAGGACCCTAAGCACGTATTTATAAGTGTAAAAGATAATGGTCCGGGTATTGATGAAGAAGCACAGGCCAAGATCTTTATCCCCTTCTTTACTACCAAAAAGAATGGCTCCGGTATTGGACTAAGTCTTTCCAAGCAGATCATGCGGCAACATCTGGGCTCTATTTCAGTAAAATCAAAATTGGACGAAGGAACTGAATTTATCCTTCGGTTCTGATAGATTATAATTTCAAATTCCTATTTTTACATCATATAAAAACTCAATTAAAAGTTTAACCCTGTTCATTAAATGGAAAACACTTCTGAAATAATTACCAATATTTTAGTTGATAAATTAGGTATATCACGAACTGAAGTTACACCCGACGCAAATTTTATAAAGGACCTGGGCATTGATTCTCTTGATTATGCAGAGCTTGTCATGGAATTTGAACAGGCATTTGATATAAGGATTCCCGATTCGGATGCTGAAAAATTCGAAACTTTCAAAGATGTAGCAACCTATATTGACGGAAAGCTGGAATCTCCTGAAGAATAGATTTTTGTAATCCACACGTTATCTTATAATGCCCCGGACATCAAAAAAATTCATTTTCCTGGTACAGGGCGAAGGCAGGGGCCATATGACACAGGCAATTGGCCTGTATCAAATACTGACCGGCGCTGGTCATCAGGTGATTCATGTATTTACCGGGAAAAGTGAACGAAGAAAAATTCCCGGTTATTTTACCGACTCCTTTAACTGCCCGGTAGAACCGCTGAACAGCCCTAATTTTGTTGCTGACCCGGAAAACAAGTCCATCCGGTTACTGCCATCCATTCTATACAATATCAGGTTCCTAGGGAAATACAAAAAAAGCCTTAATCGTATTAACGATATTGTAAAATCTGCTAAGCCGGATGGTATTATTAATTTTTATGACTTCCTGGGTGGTTTTTACAACCTTTTCTATCGCCCTGGAATTAAATTTTTTGCTATCGGGCATCAATTTCTTACGGACCACCCTGATTTCATATTCGCCAAAGGGCATTTTTTAGACCGGAAATTGTTCTTGTTCAATAATACCCTCAACAGTCTTGGCGCCAACAAAAAACTGGCCCTGTCCTTTCTTCCCTATCACCCCGAAAAAATAAATAAAACCATTGTCGTTCCCCCTGTACTCAGAAAAGAACTTTTTGAATTAATCCCTGATAAAGAAAATTTCATTCTGGGATATATGGTCAATGATGGATACAGCCAGGAAATTATTAACTGGCATAATAAAAATCGCCAAGTCAGGATCCATTGTTTCTGGGATAAAAAGGGAGAACCGGAAGTTAAGGAAATTCATCCAAACCTCACTTTTCATCAGTTGAATGCCCAAAAATTCATGCATATGATGGCCCGGTGTTCCGGGTTGATCACAACGGCTGGATTTGAATCCATCTGCGAAGCCATGTACCTGGGTAAGCCCGTCATGATGGTGCCCGTTGCCGGTCAGTACGAACAAGCCTGTAATGCCCTCGATGCTGCCCGCGCCGGTGCCGGAATATGGGAAGACCATTTCCGGATCGGCCGTTTTCTGGATTACCTTCGTGTTTATAAGGACATCAGTACTGAATTTAATTCGTGGCTGAATAAATCAACGGAAATACTGGTCGGGGAATTAACAGATTTCTAATCAGATGACATTTGTCAATTTTATCGTCAGCAATTTAGGTTATCTTTGGCCATTATTACGCTAACCTATGGCATTAATCTCAAAAAAGAAAAAAATCTATCAAATAAGTCCCTTTTTGAGGGAGTTTCTTCAAACCCATGGCCGTGAACAGGATCTGGGTATCCGGTATGAGGACCTGTCACGCTATTCAACCTCCGTCCCTTTATTCGATCATAACGATACAGATACGCTATGGGAAACGGTTTTTTATCCGGAAAGTGAAGAAAAATTTATACATGATGCCCTGAAAAAAATTTATGCTATCCTCAAGGCTGATGGAGACGTATCGGTGATCGATCACTTGTATATTGACCGGATCGATGTATGTATCTATGGCAATACTAAACCTTTTCGTGTCCGGATTGTAAATGAGATCAATGATCTTTTTGATTATTATTATGTAAAGATCGCCGATGCTTCACGTATCTACGGGCTGGAACTTGAGCATCTGATCTCACCAAATAAAATCGGGTTCTATGTTGACCGCAATACGTTGATCGAAGAGCATATTCAGGGAATTCCAGGCGAGGATTTTATTAAATTTTATCTTAAAGATCCAAAAATAAATGAAATCAGGCTTGCCAAAGAATTCGTGAAATTCAATGAAAGATGCCTGGTCCGCCTTCTTGGAGATATGCATGCCAACAATTTTGTAGTGGAAGTGATCCCTGATTTTGACGAAACACATTACCGGATCAGGGCAATTGATTTCGACCAGCAATCTTACGAAGGAAGAAGAGCTGTCTATATGCCTCAGTTCTTTAAGCAGAATAACCCGATCATTAAACTGGGCCTTAAGCATATGGAGCCAACCCTTGAACTCCAGTACCGGAAAGAAGAAAGATCACTGATCGCAACAAGGATAAAATCAGGAGGTGTTCACCTGAATGCCCTGTTAAATGCTATGGCAAGGGACTCACTTGCGCCCCCGGAAAATGTGGATAGCCTGAAAAAAGAGATGGCCGAATTGTACGATGATAAAGAATTCATGCAGTGCAGAAATATGGGTGATATTGTGAAGACAAGTTTTAAAATGGTGTTTAAACACCCTTTGCGAAGTAAGAACCATATCTCCCCGGCTGAATAATTTTTTATTTTTTATTACTTAACCCGATAATAACATGTTTACAGGAATCGTAGAAGGAATGGGAAGGATCAAGGAAATTAAGAAGGAAGGATCCAACTACCTATTTTTTATGGAGGCTCCCTTTACCAGGGAATTAGCAGTAAACCAGAGCCTTTCGCACAATGGCGTCTGTCTCACAGTTACCAATGTCCGGGAGGATGTTTATACGGTAACAGCAGTGGATGAAACCCTTCAGAAAACAAACCTGGGTGAGCTAAAAGCTGGTGATTATATCAATCTCGAACGAGCAATGTCCGCCAGCAGCCGGTTTGATGGCCATGTCGTTCAGGGACATGTAGACCAGGTCGGCATCTGTACGAAGATCAGGGAACTGGAAGGAAGCTGGTTGTTTGACTTTACCTATGACTTTGAAAAAACCGGCAATTTCCTCGTGGAAAAGGGGTCTATCACCATCGACGGGATCAGCCTGACGGCCTTCGATTGCAAAGAAGGAAGTTTTAGGGTTACGATCATTCCTCATACCTGGGAAGTTACCAATTTTCAGTTTTTAGAGGTAGCCTCAAAAGTGAATCTTGAGTTTGATATTCTTGGAAAATATATTCAAAGATTATTCTCCGAAGGATACCGCGAATACCTTGAAAAAAGGCTTAAATAAGAACAGAAACAGGTTAAATTGCTATTTATAATTAGTACAAATAAGTAAAATGGGATAAAACTGACTTATATCACTTTTTTTCTGTTCACACTCGTCTAATTTTACTTTTCGGAAATTTTAGATTTTTTCTGAAATAATTATTGAAACTAATTTTTTATCATACACTGATTACACCAAATGGAAAAGAAGACATTTGTTACAATCGACGGAAATGAAGCCGCTGCATATGTAGCCTATCGAGTTAATGAAGTATGTGCCATCTACCCCATCACACCCTCCTCAAATATGGGGGAATTTGCTGATGAATGGGCCTCCAAAGGTATTACGAATATTTGGGGGGATACGCCTACTGTCTGTGAAATGCAAAGTGAAGGTGGGGCCGCAGGTGCCGTCCATGGTTCTTTACAGGCCGGGGCGCTTACCACTACTTTTACGGCTTCTCAGGGTTTGCTTTTAAAAATCCCAAATATGTTTAAAATCGCGGGAGAGTTAACGCCAACGGTGTTTAATATCTCGGCAAGATCACTCGCAACTCATGCCTTATCTATTTTTGGAGACCATAGTGATATTATGGCAGCGCGGTCAACCGGGTTTGCCTTTATCGGCTCTGGTTCAGTTCAGGAAGTTATGGATATGGGCTTGATCGCTCAAGCCGCATCACTGAAGTCCAGGATCCCCTTCCTGCACTTTTTTGATGGTTTCAGAACATCTCATGAAGTATCTAAAATTGAAGTGCTTGATGAAGCGGTGATGCGCAAGATGGTCACCGAAGATATGATCAAAACACATAGGAAAAGAGCTTTATCGCCCGATAATCCTTTTATCAGAGGTACGGCCCAGAACCCGGATGTCTTTTTCCAGAACAGGGAAACCATCAATCCGTTTTATGAAAAATGCCCCGATATTATCCAGGGTGAGATGGATCAATTTGCCAAACTGACAGGACGACAGTATCATCTGTTCAACTATTTTGGTCACCCGGAAGCCGAA
>CAZYDB010000154.1:0-10348 GCA_964645995.1 uncultured Roseivirgaceae bacterium | reverse complement strand
GGAAGCAATAATGCCTCTTTTTTCTTCCTCCGAAAGGCCTTTGAAAAGCAGCGGCAGCCAGCGGTCATCCTCGGGACTTCCCTGCGGAAGGGGAAGTTTTTCAGGATCATACTTGCCGGCATACTCTATCGGAAAATTGAAAGGTGCATGTGGTTCATGGAAAGCTACCCACAATAAGAATCGCTTATCCTTGCTTTCTTTCATGAATTTGACAGCCTGGTTGGCCAGATAGGTCCCTTCACAAAAGCGGTCAAAGCATGGCTGGGGAAGGATATCTGCATTTTTCCTGTACGCAATATTGGTTGCTTCACTCCGGTTCCAGGTTGACAGGTTTCCGGGAATCGGGGGTATTTCCTGACTTTCCAGGAATGCCCGGTAATCAGCTGCTTCCAGGATCAGGTCAAAACCATGATCCGGAAGTGTTTCTTCATACAGAGGATACCAGATCCAATTGTTAAAATGGGTCTTGCCCATCAAGGCCGTACGGAATCCTTTGTCGTGCAGATGTTCGGCAATGGTCACATTCATCCGGTCATTGAAAGGGCTGAAAAGCAGGTTTACACCCGTAGCATGCGGGTATTTTCCCGTAAGCAGGGATTGCCTGGAAGCGCTGCAGATAGGAGAATTGGCATAGGCGTTCTCAAAAAGCAAGCCCTCGGAAGCCAGCCTGTCGATATTGGGCGTACGGATATATTCATTCCCATAGCAACCGGTCACCTCATAAGAATGATCATCGCCGACAATAATGAGGACATTGTCAAAAATGGGATCCCCGGTATCTGTATCCTGGTGACAGCCAGCCAGAACACCAATAAATAATAGTACAGGTAGTAACTTCTTCATAATAAATTGATTCAGTTTGAAAAATATGTTCCGGATAATACCTGAAAGAATACCTCCGGATAATCATTAAAAATATTTAACAATATTAAAAAAACCTGGCCGATTTTCATGGATATTCCGGTTTTTATGCATTCTTCTGCTGCCGGCCTTGTGAAAAAGATACCCGGTCAGATACATTCATACATTTTTGACAAAGGAGAACCAGATAGGGCTCAGTCTACTCGCCCGATCTTACCAACACCTGAATGGTTGATGGACATCATCGGTGTGCCCTTGTAAAGCACAACGCAAACACCTGTGAGATCTGTTTCCAGGTAATCGGATACCCTTATTTTCACATCCCTTGTCCCGGAAAGCCCGACAATACCTAAAGGTCGAATAAATGAAGATCGCCGACGCCATCATGGTCAACGATGATCTTGTCGACCGTACCCTTCACCTCCACATCGCCGACGGCATCCAGGTTGAAGATCGCCTGCTCGGTATCGATATCGGCAAGGAAGATCTTTCCTACGCCATCCTGACGGACGTAAAATGACGAAGTTGAAATCATTTCTTTACACCGGATATCAGCCACACCATCCAGGAGGATCGAACTGTATTCCGGAGCATATATATCGAAATCCAGCCGGGCAATGTTCCCGTGCCTCCCTGAAAGTTTGTACGTCAGGGTGTTATCATTTACTGATGTGGAAATATCGTCCAGTACATTGGTATTCGTATTGATCGCAATGCGATATTCCGGGGAGATGTGCAGGTTCACCTTGCCGATGGTTTCTACTCTGATCCCCGTAAATTCATTCAGGTCTCATTCTTCCCGGGTAAGCGGTCCTGGCGTCTCAGCAAATTCACCGGATGAAACGAACAATAAAAGCAGAATGAATGATGATATTAAAAAATTCCATTGCATAATTATTTTGAGTTTTGATCAATGAATTTTACGATCATTTTTTCCTAAGGTTTATTGCAAATCAACTATTTACGGGGATACCCTTACGTATGATAAATTTTTTTTTAACTTGTGGCCGAAATTGAATGCTGTCAGATGAGAAAATACTGTTTGAATTTCTTTTTTATCCTGCTGATAGCAGCGATAATGGATCCCTTGGCCGGCTTCGGACAGGAAAATGATAATGAGACCGGGAAGCCCTCAAAAAACGAAAAGGTACCACAACCCAAGAAAGGATGGACTTTTGGTGTTTTGCCGGCCATTTCATTCAATACGGATGTCGGTTTTCAGTACGGCGCTCTTTCCAATATCTATTACTATGGGGATGGCTCTACTTACCCGGAATACCTTCATTCGATCTACCTGGAATGGTCCACAACAACGCGGGGGAGCGGGATTGCCCGTTTTTATTATGATTCCGAATATCTTATTCCCCGGGTAAGACTTACCGCCGATATCAGTTATTTGACAGAAAAAGCCATGCAGTTTTACGGGTTCAATGGCTATGATGCCGTTTATAATGCTTCATGGGAAGATGAAACATCTCCGGATTACCGTTCCAGGGTCTATTACCGGCATGACCGGAAGATTTTCCGTGTGATGGCTAACTTCCAGGGTAATCTGCTGCAGTCAACCGATAAGTTTAAATGGATTACTGGTTTCGCCTACTATGGTGTGGATACCGGTCCGGTTGATATTGACCGGCTGAATAAAGGGCAGGATGAAGAAAAGAAGCTTCCGGATATCCCCGGCCTGTACGACCGCTACGTAGAATGGGGCGTGATCACACCGGAAGAACGTGATGGTAATGATATTACTTATTTGAAAGGCGGATTAATTTATGATTCACGCGATGTTGAAGCGAATCCATTTAAAGGCATGTGGTCTGAAGCTGTTATTTCATATGCCCCCGGTTTTTTAGGTGACGGGGCTTTTTCCTATGCTAAATTAACCCTGATGCACCGGCAGTATTTCACCCTGAAAAAGGATGTACTTTCTTTTGCCTACCGCCTTGGATTTCAGGGAACACTTTCAGGGAGGGTTCCTTTTCATATACAACCACATATTGTTCCTACTTTCCTGACGAGTTCCACTTCACAGGGGTTGGGTGGATCCAGGACCTTAAGGGGTGTGTTGAGAAACCGTGTGGTCGGCGATGATATTTACCTTGCCAATGTGGAACTGCGATGGAAGTTTTTACGTACGGTGGTTTTCAATCAGAACCTTTATCTTGGCACCAATATATTTTTTGATGCCGGTGGCGTAGCCGGAAAGATGGAGGCTGACCGTTCCGGGGTACCGGTCAATGTGGATCAGTCCGATTTTTTTGCTATTGGTGCGGAAAAACTTCATATGACCGCAGGGATTGGACTTAAGATCGCATTGAACGAGAACTTCATCGTGTCCTGCGATACGGGAAAAGCCTTTGATCCACGTGACGGTAACCTGGGGGTTTACACTGCCCTGAATTATTTGTTCTAAAGGAATAAGATATAAATATAATTAATGCGGGCAGGAATTTTTTTAAATTATCCAGATCATGAATACATCAAGAAGATCATTTATCAAGGCCGGCCTAACGGGCCTGTCTGTTTTACCGTTATTAAATTTATCGGGTTGTAAGGATGGTGCGGCCAATCTCCCTACAGCAGGGCTCCAGTTGTACACCCTTCGCAATGAGATCGAAAAAGACATCCGGGGGACGTTTCAGAAAGTGGCCGAAATGGGCTTTGCAGGGGTGGAATCCGCTTTTTTCCCTGAAGGGATAAGCATAGAAGAGGCCGGTAAACTGCTGAAGGAGTATACGCTGAATGTATTTGCCGCCCATATCGAATTACCGGTCAGCCAGGAAGAAAAGGATAACTGGCTGCGGATTGCCGAATCATATAATTGCAAGAGGATGATTTGGCACGGGTGGCCGGAAGATATTCGTTATAAAACCACGGAAGGGACTTTGGAACTGATAGAGATCTATCATGAAGCCAATGAATTTGCCAGGTCGAATGGCCTTCAGTTCGGACTGCATAATCACTGGTGGGAGTATGAAAAGCAGGCAGGAGGGGAATTTCCTTATGAGATTCTTTTAAGGGAGGTGGATAAGGATATCTTCTTTGAGATCGATACCTATTGGGCTACCGTTGCAGGACATGACCCGGCTGAAATCATGAAAAAATTCGGAAAAAGAGCGCCACTGATCCACATAAAAGATGGACCGGCTACCTATTCTGACTCCCTCGATTCTGACGAGCCTGATCCGATGACAGCATTGGGTACGGGCGCCATGGATATCCCATCGATAGTAGCGGCAGGGAAGGATACTGTGGATTGGATCGTTGTAGAACTGGATGTAGTAAAAGGGGATGTCTTCAAGGCCATTAAGGATAGCTTAAATTACCTTGTGGATAATAAATTTGCCGGTATCTGATATATTTTTCCAGTTTAGCCTCCTGTTTCCACCTTTACCTGCTTTTTTTCATTAGCCTGTTTGGGCATAGTGCCGAAAACCCAGTCCCATAGCCTGGTAGATACGCCAAAAGCAGAATACGGATTGGAATAATGATGGGCTTTATGATGCTGCCATAATTTTTTCCAGGGTTTGTACCGGGGGCTTTTTATCCGGTGTTGATAATAATGAAGGGTAATGTAGGCATCATAGGCGAGGATGAATCCCGGGAAGAAAGCATAGGCGTACTGACCCATGATCAGGTAAAACAAACCAAAAAAGAGGACGCTTATGATCAGGCCGGGAATAGGAGGCATGGCAAGCCTTTCCGGATCTTTAGGGTAATGATGATGATTGCCATGCATGCTCATCTGAAAATTGAGAATTTCTTCAGAATCCAATTCGGTATGATAGGCAAATCGGTGGATAATATATTCCATCAACGTCCATGTCAATGCCCCTCCTAAGGTGGTTAAAAAAACCTGTATGAAGTTTAAGGTTGTGAGTGCAAAACTGAGATACATGAAAACCAGAAATATCACTATCCACATCACAAGAGGAACCCAGAAAGGCGATTTGGACAGGAATTCAAGGAATTTGCTATTGTATAACCGGACCGACTGGTCCTTTTTCGGCTTTAGATGTTCCGGCATTCGTATCTCTCCTTTTCTGAATGCCAGATACTGTTCAAGATTTTTATTCATTCTTGCTGAAAATTTGGTTATTTAACATGGAATATTTACGGTAAAGATAATCTAATTGATGCAAAAAAAAGCAAAAAAAATTCATATCAGAAACGGCATAGTTTTTCAGGGGAAGCGATTCTGTCAAATATCAGACGGGAAAGGAAAATAATATGGAATGCGATAATAACAACCAATTGAATAACCATTTGAGGTGGAAGGTGGAAGGTGGAAGGTGGAAGGTGGAAGGTGTGTCATTCATAATTCATAATTAATAATTAATAATTAATAATTCCCGGTATGCTCACGCTCCCACTGTTCCTGCCCATCTCCTAATTATCAGTTCATCAATAACGAATTTCTGATTCAATAGATATCCGGAACAAAGGTCTGTTCATAGATTGGTGGCCTTTTATAGGACTTATCTTTCTTCAGCTTGGGTAGTTCAACCGGTGGTTCCGGTTTATAGCGGAATGGTATTTTAGACAGCAGATGAGCAATACAATTGAGCCTTGCTCTTTTTTTAATATCCCCTTCCACGACAAACCAGGGGCATTGTCTGGTATCGGTATATTCAAACATTTTATCCTTGGCCATGGAGTATTCCACCCATTTGCTTCTTGACTTAAGGTCCATCGGACTAAATTTCCATCTTTTCATTGGGTTATAGATCCTTTCCTTAAATCTTTTTTCCTGTTCTTCATCACTGATCGAAAACCAGTACTTAATCAGGATGATCCCCGAACGCACCAGCATCTGTTCGAACAGGGGACAGGCTCGCAGGAATTCCTTGTATTCGTCTTCCGTACAGAAGCCCATAACCTTCTCAACGCCAGCCCGGTTATACCAGCTTCGGTCGAAAAGGACTATTTCACCCCCCGCCGGCAATTGTGAAACATAGCGCTGGAAGTACCATTGTGTTTTTTCCTTCTCGGTAGGCACCCCCAGGGCCACAACCCGGCATACCCTAGGATTCAGTTTCTCGGTGATCCTTTTGATCACTCCGCCTTTCCCGGCGGCATCCCTGCCTTCAAAAATGACTACAATCCTTGCTTTTTCTTTTTTTACCCATTCCTGCATTTTGGCCAGTTCTAACTGAAGACGGCGGATCTCCTTTTTATAAAATTTCTGTGAAAGACCTTTTGCATTGTTTTTTTCGTCTTTTTCCTTTGTTTTTTTACCCATTTGGAAAATGCTTGTTATTAAGTAACTAGTTAGTATATTTTCTTCACATTTTCAATGAAAAACCGACATGTTATGTTATTAGCTGCTAAGCATAAAAAGGAATATGATATTTGCTATCTGTAATTCTGTTGATGAAGCTGAGATTTTGTTTATAAAAATCCTGATTCGGGGCCAGGCTCTCCTGGTATTGGTCCCTGCTAAACATAGATCATTTTTCGTGTCATCCCACCGTCGATCATGATATTTTCTCCCGTTATAAATCCGGCCTTTTCATCTGCCAGGAAAAGCGCCAGTGCGGCAACATCTTCAGCCCTGCCTACCCGCCCTGCAGGATGTTGTCGATGATCCTCTTCCCTGAATTGATAAGGATTCCGGCGGTTTTTTTTCTGAAGACGGGTTACATCGATCCATCCCGGACTGATGGCATTTACCCTGACATCAGGTGCCAGACTTAAGGCCATTGCATGGGAGAGGGCGAAAACACCCCCTTTTGAGGCAGAATAGGCCTCCGTATCCGGTTCTGACATAAAAGCCCTGGTTGAGCAGATATTGATTATAGAGCCTCTGCTCTTCTTGAGATAGCCCATAGCGAGCCTGGAGCACAGAAAAGTACCCGTGAGATTAACATCGATCACCTGCTGCCATTCCACCAGGCTTAATTCAGCGATCGGTTTATTCGCTGAAATGGCGGCATTATTGATCAGCACATCAATTTTGTTGAATTTTGAAATGGTTCTTCCGATCGCATCCCTCACTTCATCCTCTCTGGATATATCGACCGGAAGGAAGAGCAGCTTATTGCCTGCAGCAAGATCATGGACAGCCTCCTCGCCGGCTTCACTGTCCTTTTCAAAAATAGCGACACGGTACTCTTTTGGGAGAAATTGCTGATAAAGGCAGGCATATCCAAACGTGAAAAGGAAGTGATCAACCTGATATGCCAGGGAAAAAGTAACCGGGAAATTGCTGATATCCTGTTCATTTCTCTGCAGACCGTTAAGGATCACACGCATCGGATCTATCTGAAGATGGAACTGAAGGGAAGGGTTCAGTTGATCAGCAGGTTTCAGCAGATCAGGCCGTGAACGCTGCAGGCCTGACAACAGCGGGTTACTGAAACGAAAATTCAGAAAAGATCTATTGAGAGGCATAAAAAAGGATGCTCACGGATACGATTTTCGCAGGAACATCCTTTTTTTTTATGATAAATGATCCTTAGTCGACTTTGACGGCCGTCATTGGGAATTCATTATAATCAACACTGATCCTCCCAATGAAATTATTGTCTTCAAAGGTGCCGTTAATATTGATTTTCATTCCCTGGAAATAAAAATACCCTGAAAGTTTTTCTTCTTCAATTTTCATGTCTTCCACTTTTATGGAAACGCTTCCATCATCTGATTTTATATCCCCTTTGAATGCTTCCTCCTGATAATCGATATTCATTATACCTGTGATATCACCATCGGGAAGGCCCTTTACCACGTAGTCCCAGTTTCCGACATATTTGGCCGTTGTTGACTTGGTGGTGGCACAGCCTGCCATGAAAAACATGGCAATAATTATCAGGAGCAGGGATGAGTTTAATAGTTTCTTCATTGGCTTATTAGTTTTATTAAAAAAATTTCCTGTTTTAAAAATAACATTTTTTGCAATAGAAGAAGTAAAAATCCTGTAAAATTAATTAAATAAGGTGATCCCGAAGAAGATCTCCAGCACCGTAATAATAAATGTGATTCCCAGCACTACCGGTGCTATATATTGCAGGCAAAACGCCACATATTTTGAGATCCATGATTTAAGGAATTTTTCATTGCCGTAGTGCAATTCCCTGAATAGTTTTTTCCTCTTCCAAATGTATACTGCAAAGATCGAGGTAAGGAAGCCTACGAGCGGAAGCAGGGTGTTGGAGGATACATCCGTAAGGAAGGTCATGAAATCGACCGATTGATCCGTGCCGATATAGGTTATAAAATGGGTAAAGAACTCTGAGTAGCCATTTCCTATCAATGAAGGTATACTTAACAGGAATACAAT
Source organism: uncultured Roseivirgaceae bacterium (assembly GCA_964645995.1). Classification (GTDB taxonomy): domain Bacteria; phylum Bacteroidota; class Bacteroidia; order Cytophagales; family Cyclobacteriaceae; genus JAGTVG01. Next base: position 2,208 of record CAZYDB010000154.1, on the reverse strand, counting down.
CCCGGCGGATATCCAGACGGCATAATCTCTTTTGATATTATGTTGGTCTACAAGGTAGGATACCGGTAATTCCAGGAGGGAAATTGTTGAGGTAAGGGCGGCAAAGGAAAGCAGCAGGAAAAAAGAAGAACCGATAACTACGCCCCAGGCGGGTCCCATCGATTCAAAAACTCCCGGCATGGTCATAAAGATAAGCCCCGCGCCACCATCGGTTTCAATACCCTGAGAAAAGACCATCGGGAAGATCATTAAACCAGCCATGAAGGCTATGGAGATGTCTGCTATCGTAATGATCATTCCTGAAATCACGATATCCTCACGTTTCTTCAAATAACTGCCATAGGTGATCAGGATACCCATACCCAGCGAAAGGGAAAAAAAAGCCTGTCCCAAAGCCCGGTAAATAACTTCAATATTTATTTTGGAGAAATCAGGTACCAGATAGAATTTCAGGCCTTCCATTGCATATTCCAGGGTCATTGCATACGCAATGAGAAAGAATAAAATACCGATCAGGACAGGCATCAGGATCTTATTGGCTTTTTCAATTCCTTTATTTACCCCGCGGGCCACCACAAAAGCTATGACGGAAAGGAAGAACAGTGAATACCCGCCTACCATTTCTATATCTTTGGTAAATTCATCAAATTGTTCTCCGACGTGAAAATTGCCGAGGACCATTTCAACAAAAAAACCGAAAACCCAGGCGGCAACGACATTATAAAAGGAAAGGATCACAACCCCTCCGCCAACACCCAGGATTCCAATAAAAGTCCAGTTGGGATGCCCTATGGCCTTAAAAGCACCGACCGGGCTTTTCTGCGCTCTTCTTCCGATACCTACTTCCGTGATTAGCAGGGGATAGCAGAGGACAAAGCAAAAGATCAGGTATATCAGGAGAAAAGCGGCGCCTCCATTCTGACCCACCTCGAAGGGGAACTTCCATACGTTTCCCAGGCCTACCGCACTACCCGCCGAAGCCGCAATAAATCCGAATTTACTGGAGAACTTATTCCTTTTGGTCATATCGATCAATTGGAGCTGATGAAGCGGTAAATCTACAAAATAGGATCAATTAAATAAAATTATACGTTTACCCTAATTAAAAAAATGAATGCCCAGGAATGTCTCAAAAATGGTAATGACGAATATAGCACCAAGGACAAACGGTGCGATATATTGCAGGCAGAAACCCACATAGCGGGCTACCCAGGATTTTACAAAATTCTCCCGTCCGTAGGATAATTCCCTGAACAACTTCCTTCTTTTCCAGATATAAACGGTAAAGAGGGAGATCATAAATCCCCCCAAGGGCAGCAGGGTATTGGAAGCAAGATCCGAGACGAAGGTCATAAAATCGGTGGGACTATCGGCCCTGAGATAGGTGATGAAATTGGTGAAATACTGAGAGTATCCATTGCCTATGAGCGAGGGGATGCTTATCAGGAAGATGAGGGCTGCAGAGATCCAGACAGCATATTCACGCTTGATATCCCTTTGATCCACCAGATAGGAGACCGGAAGTTCCATAAGCGAAATGGTCGAGGTCAGGGCAGCAAAGGAAAGAAGCAGGAAGAATAAAGAACCGACGATCACCCCGGCAACAGGTCCCATGTTCTCGAATAGTCCCGGCATGGTAATGAAGATAAGTCCGGTGCCGCCATCGGTGGAAACACCCTGTGAGAAGACAAGCGGGAAGATCATCAATCCGGCTAAAAAAGCAATAGATACGTCAGCGAGGGTTACCACCGCGCCCGCGTAAACGATATCTTCATGTTTTTTAAGGTAGCTTCCATAGGTGAGCAAAGCCCCCATTCCAAGTGAAAGTGAGAAAAAAGCCTGTCCGAGGGCCCTGTAAATTACTTCTATGGAGAATTTGGAAAAATCCGGGACGAGGTAAAATCTAATGCCTTCCCAGGCATTATCCAGTGTTATTGCATAAATGACCAGGACAAGTATTATTGCAACAAGGATGGGCATCATGATGGTACTGGCGCGTTCAATGCCGTTGGTTACGCCCCTGGATACGATAAATGCTGTTACGACCAGGAATAAAATGGAATAACCGCCAACGATACGGATATCTTTTATAAAAAATTCAAAATTTTCGCCAACGGCAAAATTACCCAGCAGCATTTCAATAAAGTAACCAAAGACCCATCCGGAAACAACATTATAAAAGGAAAGGATCAAAATGCCACAAAGGAC
>CAZYDB010000153.1:0-10370 GCA_964645995.1 uncultured Roseivirgaceae bacterium | reverse complement strand
TCCGATTTTATCGGGATGCCCATCAGGGTTAACCTGGTGAAGCATCTTATTGAATATCACCTATATATCTTTAAATTACGCCGAACAACAAAATTTATGAATAGGTCAGGTTAATTAATATAAATAACTATATTTCGAAAATGTTCCGGCTACAGTTAACTTAAATGGTTATGAAGGGACTCGATATTGAAATCATTTTAAGCAGGCAGCTCGCGGAAACGCTATCCATCCCCGTATTTATCACGGATACGGAAGGCACATTACTTTATTATAATTCACCGGCAGAAGAGATCCTGGGTAAGAAATTTGAGGAAACCGGCAAAATGCGTGTAGAAGTCTGGTCTACCATTTTCAAACCCTACGACGATTCGGGTGATTTGCTGAACCCGGACCAACTGCCACTTGTTCAGACTTTAAAAAACCGGGTTCCAGCGCATGGCTCTTTCTGGATCGAAGGACTTTCAGGTGGAAAATTAAAAATATCCGTTACTGCCATTCCGCTGATTGGCAGGGCAGAGAGGTTTGTTGGAGCGATTGCAATTTTCTGGAAGGCAGGATAAATATGAAAATCAAGATACATGGATCGCGCGGATCCTTCCCCACCACAAAAAAGAAAACTTTCCGATATGGAGGCAACACTTCCTGTGTTGAAGTGAGGCAAAAGGATGAAATGCTGATTGTAGATGCCGGCACCGGCTTACTCCGTTTGTCAGATAAAAAAATCAGATCCCGTTCCTTATTCAATATCTTATTAACCCATCTGCATATTGACCATATCCAAGGGCTGGGCTTTTTTAAACCTTTCTTCAACAAGAACAATGAGATCCATATATGGGGGCCGGCCTGTGATTCCCGTACCTTAAAAAACCGGCTGAACCGGTATCTTTCCCCCCCTCTTTTCCCGATACATTTTCGTGATATTCCTTCAAAAACAGTACTTCATGAAGTTTCATACACCTCTTTTAAGATCGGGTCATTTAAAATTATTTCTGATTATATTTCTCATCCAGGACCAACGGTGGGTTATAGGATATCCTGCGGGAAATCCGTCCTGGCCTACCTGCCAGACCATGAACCCATGATAGGTAATAATGGCTGGGAAATCGAAAGGGAATGGGTCTCAGGAATGAGATTGGCTTACGGAGCGGATATCCTGATCCATGACAGCCAGTATACCCGGGAGGAATACGATTCAAAAATTGGCTGGGGACATTCAACCATGGAAAACGCCATCCATTTTGCTGAAAAAGCCCGGGTAAAAAAGCTCCTGCTATTCCATCACGATCCGGGTCACTCCGATAAGGACCTCGATAAGGGAATACTGGAAATAATTAAAAACAGGTCTTTAGATTTTACCGTAGAATTAGCAAAACAGGGGGGCTCGTATTCGCTTTAAGAGGGGAAATGGGGAGAAGGGGAAATGGGGAGATGAGGAGATGGGGAGAAGGGGAAATGAGGAAAAGGGGAAATGGGGAAATGGGGAGAAGGGGAAATGAGGAAAAGGGGAAATGGGGAAATGGGGAGATGAGGAGATGGGGAAATGAGGAAATGGGGAGAGACTGTTATGTTCTAAAAAAAGTTGGTTATGTTAGCATGTAATCCTGTTATTAACTTACAGAAAAGTAAATACATTGAGGGTGTGAGCATGCCTTGTGAAGTATACCAATCCCTCTTTTAATTTTTGCTTCCTCAGGTTTGGCTGCCAATGACAGGCCGGGAAGGTTAGATTTTTGTATTTTCCAGGGTTAAATCCGGTTAAGCGCTTCAACTGTTATATTATCATTGAGTTGTTCCTGTTGGTCGTCAAACGGGCCAAAAAACTCGATCAGTTTCCGGTGCCGGTAGTTAAAGATAGTTGTCAGTTGTTTCCTTATGAACAATTTTTCCATGATCCTTCCGAGCAGGCCCAAAGGCACTTTATAGGTTACCCGGTCCAGCAATTCAACCCCTCCCGGGACAGCCTTGAACCAGTGTTCGTGGTGCCACATGGCATAGGGGCCAAATCGTTGTTCATCCACAAAGAACTGAAAGTCTCTGACCTGAGTTATCTCCGTTACCCAACTGGTGGCTATTCCTTTGAAAGGATAAACTTTATAGGAGATGATCTGCCCCGGGAACATTTTTTCTTCCTTAAGTTCGGAAGTGATCCTGAACCCCATATGTGAAGGAGTGATCTTTGCCTGGTTTTTCGGACTGGAGAAGAATTCCCACGCAGATTCAAGGCTGATGGGTATTTTCTGAACTACTTTGAGGGTAGATATTCCGGAATGCGCAGTGAATTGTATCATGATCTTTTCGGTTTTGATCGAATTTTCAGAAATTTTAGATTTACTCCTAAATAACTGCATTTTATCAGATATGTTTGTCAAATCGTTTTTAGTATACTTATCCCGGATCACTCACCTTAAAAACTCATTTTTCAGTGGGCACTTCAGCTATCCCGAAACAATGACCCTATAGTGCTCCTGATTAAGGAACCCCCGACACTAATTGAATGTTGTTTTATAAGAACGGGATTAATCCATCGGCTTGGGGGTAGCCGGTATCCGGCGTGGCTCTGAAAAAACACCGAATATTATCAAACATTGTCAGGATTATAAAGTTTGAAAGTTAAAATCAAAATCATGGAAGAAAAAACATATGTTGTTGTGGGAGGAAGCAGCGGTATCGGCTTTTCGCTGGTTAATCATCTGACCGGGCAGGGGCATCGGATAATTCATTTTGCCAGAAACAAAGGTGACTGGAAAGCCAGCGAATTGGTCACTCATCACACAATGGATATAACGGCGGAGCATACGGTTGATGCCGAGCAATTTGGTCCGGTAAATGGTTTTGTTTATTGTCCGGGCACCATCAATCTAAAACCATTTCAGCAATTAACAGAAGAGGATTTCAGGAAAGACTTTGAAGTCAATGTAATGGGCGCTATCCGGATGCTCAAACATTTCCTAAAGATCTTACGCAAAGGGAAACCCACCGGCATTGTTTTTTTCAGCACGGTGGCTGTTAACCCGGGGATGTCTTTTCATGCCAGTATCAGTGCGGCCAAAGGGGCTGTGGAGGGGCTGACGCGTTCCCTTGCCGCTGAACTGGCTCCCCATATACGGGTTAATGCCATTGCTCCTTCCTTGACGGATACCCGTTTAGCCGAAAAATTATTAAGTTCTGAGGAGCGTCGTGAGGCCAGCAGTAAAAGACATGCGCTCGGGCGAGTAGGGAACCCTGAAGATATTGCCTCCATGGCGGCTTATTTATTAAGTGATGAGGCTTCATGGATCACGGGTCAGGTGATCGGTGTGGACGGGGGGATGGCCGGGACGAGGTGATGTTTTCCGGAATGCTGTTGAATTCCCACCTGCATAACACGCAACATTTTTCAACATAAAAAAATATTAAAATTTTGCCGGGGGAATAAAAAAATGCTATATAGCGGCAGTTTTTTACGCCTATGAGAATTGCTGTTACCGGCGCATCCGGACATATTGGTCTTAACCTGGTCCCCGAATTGAAAAGGCTGGGGTATGATTTAAGACTATTGGCACATCGAAACAACAGGATGCTGGACAGGATTGGCGTGCCAGTAATGCCAGGTGATCTGCTGGATCCCGGCTCCTTAAATGTCTTTCTTAATGGTGTTGATGTTGTAGTCCACCTGGCGGCAGTGATCACCATACAAAAAAGATCGCCCCGGGCCTTGGAGGTAAATATAGAAGGAACCCGTAATCTATTGGAAGCTGCCAGGGAAAAGGGGGTAAAGAAGTTCATTCATATCAGTTCAATTCATAGTATTAATGTTTTTCCCCTTGACAAAACACTCGATGAGACCCGTGATCTTAATCTTAATAGTCCTTTTGATTATGATCGCTCCAAAGCGGTAAGTGAACTGATGGTGGTGGATGCTGCGGACACGGATTTCAGTACAGTAGTTATCAACCCGGTTGCTGTTTTAGGGCCGTATGATTATCAGCCATCTTTTCTTGGGGAGGCGATCATACGCCTTTACCAGGGGCGGATTCCTGCTATTCTGAATGGGGGCTATCATTGGGTGGATGTCAGGGATGTGGCCAAAGCGATCCTGTCCGCTATTGAAAAGGCGCCATCAGGAAGCAAATTCATGATAGCAGGCCATTGGAAAAGTCTAAAGGACCTTGCAGAAGCTATTGAAAAATGTGGTGGCGCACCCTGTCCAGGGTTTTCGATTCCTTTTTGGTTGGCAAGGATTGGTGCGCACTTCCTGAATACCTTCGTATCCAAAAAGAGGGGAAGGCCCCTTTTCACTTCCGCTTCGTTGGCGGCATTACAGCACAGTCATCGTGATATTTCCATTAAAAATGCTGAGACGATCCTGAATTATTCGCCCCGGCCTTTTGAGGAGAGTATTACCGACACAATAAAATGGTATAGGGAAACAAAAATGATCGAATAATATGGATGTAGCGTTGTTCTATACCCTTGTTTATAGCTGGATAGGACTGGCAGTTGTCATTTTTTTTGTGTTATTATTTATCCCGGCGCCATACGGCCGGTTTATTCGTCCGGATTGGGGTGTTATGGTGAATAACAGGGCAGGCTGGATCATCATGGAAACACCCTCCCTGCTGGTGTTCAGTTATTTTGTATTTACAGGAGATGCGGCCCTGAATGGTTTCATATGGTTTTTTGCTATTTTATGGATCATCCATTATGTGCGCCGCTCCTTTATATTTCCCTTCAGGATCCAATCAAAAAACAAAAAAATGCCTTTGATTATTGTTTTAATGGCGATATTTTTCAATGTTATCAACGGTTTTTTCAACGGGTATTACCTTGGTAATCTTTATCCTTCTGCTCATGATTACCAGGTAACAGACCCCGGTTTCATTCTTGGTGTAATACTCTTCGTTTTTGGTATGCAGTTGAATGTTCACAGCGATAATATTTTGATCGATCTAAGGAAGAAAACAGAAAATGGATATGGCCTACCCAGGGGAGGGTTTTTCACATGGATTTCCTGTCCGAATTATTTTGGAGAGATCATTGAATGGCTCGGTTTTGCATTTATGGTGAACAGTTTGCCGGCCTTTTCCTTTTTTATCTGGACATTTGCCAACCTGGTGCCAAGAGCGCTGGCCAACCATCAATGGTACCGGGAAAAATTCAATGACTATCCTGAAAAACGTAAAGCCGTATTTCCATGTATTTTATAATCTTATCCCGGGGCTGAACCTGACATCAGGAATTCTGCCATTGGTCTTATTGCGAAGAACCGGGCTTTTTTTCACCCTGGAGATCCGTCCGGGAAGGGGATACGATCCGGTACGACCTGTTTTCAACCGCTGTAAATCAATTGAAACCGGAAACCGGGAAGGATAAACAGACCACGATCATCAGGGAACTGCCTCCCGGGCAGCATATTTTGACGATAAAGGCAAATGATGCTAATAGCGCGCTTGAGGGGATCAGGGAATTGCGTGTATATGATCCGCCATTGCTGAATGAAAAAAAAGAATGATTTTTACATAAAACAATGTTTTAAATGCTTCTATTGGGTGACAATGTTTAAATTTGGACATATTCATTATTCAATTAAATTTTTTTACCAATGAAAACAATGGTTCTGACCGGTATCAGGAAAATGGAAATGCAGGAAAGGCCGGATCCTGCTCTCGCCAATAATAAAGATGTTAAGATCAAGCTTGAGAGTATTGGTGTATGTGGCTCGGATATCCATTATTATACAACAGGCCAGATTGGCAGCCAGATCGTTGAATACCCCTTTCCTGTAGGGCATGAATCCGGGGGAACGGTTGTCGAGGTGGGCAAAGGAGTTACGCGGGTTAAGCCGGGTGACCGAATTGCGATCGAGCCGGCCATTCATTGCGGTGAATGTGACCAGTGTAAGGCCGGCCGTCAGAATACCTGTCGAAACATGCGTTTCCTGGGTTGCCCGGGTCAGATTGACGGATGTCTCTCTGAATATATTGTAATGCCTGAAGATAATTGTTTTCTTATCCCCGACACCATGAGCTTTGACGAGGCGGCAATTTCGGAACCACTGGCTATTGGCGTCTACGCTGTCAGGCAATCGATGCCAATGGCAGGCGCAAAGGTTGGCATCCTGGGTTTCGGGCCAATTGGTATGAGCGTGATGCTGCCGGCACAAGCCTATGGAGCGGAAGATATATATGTGACGGACAAGATCGAAGAAAGATTGCAGATCGCCAGGGATATGGGTGCGAATTATACCGGGAATCCCGAAGTGCAGGATGTTGTAAAGGAAATCAATGAAGCTGAGCCCCTCCAGCTTGATGTAGTTTTTGAATGCTGTGGTCAGCAGGATGCAATTGATAATGCCCTTGAGATCCTCAAGCCTGGAGGCAAATTGATGATCATAGGCATACCGGAAGTGCCAGGTTTATCTTTCCATATGGATTATATGCGAAGAAAGGAGATCACAGTAGTGAATGTCAGGCGTCAGAATGGGTGTGTTCAGGAAGCATTGGACCTGATGGCGACCGGCAAGATCGATGTTTCACCCATGGCTACGCATCGTTTTTCCTTTGATGATACCAAAAAAGCCTTTGATCTTGTTGCCGGATATAAGGATGGGGTGATGAAGGCGATGATTGATTTTTAAAGGCAGAGGTTGGAAGTCAGGGGATGTCAGACATAAATTATCGGAGAGGTATTTTAAATTCTGCAATAAATGATTAAGTGTTGGATTGTTCCATAAGTGATATTCCTTTATTTGTAACCTATTTTTTTACCTGGCGATAATTTTTATTCGTGTGGGTGAATCTTAAACAGGTGAGCAGTGTGCCGGGGTCCACGGATTGAGTTTAAATTTAAAAGCAAAATAGCGAAAGGATCATTCCTGTACTGCTCACCTGCCATATTCACTTTTTGACGATATATGGATTTTTTCATGAGGTTATATTAACTGGAAATTAGTATCTTCAGGCCTGATATTTTTTAAACAACAAACCCAAAAATTTTAAAAAGGAGGCTTTTATGGCGAAGAGAAATGCACTTATCATGGGCGCCGCAGGGCGTGATTTTCATAATTTCAATACTTTTTTCAGGAATAATTCTGATTATCATATTGCCGGATTTACTGCCACGCAGATCCCGGACATAGAGGGCCGTCAATATCCGGCAGCGCTTGCCGGCCCGCAATACCCGGATGGTATTCCTGTTTTTGCAGAAAATGATCTGGCCCAACTTATCAGCAAATACCAAATACAGGATTGCTTTTTTTCCTACAGCGATGTATCCTATCATCAGGTAATGGCCAAAAGTGCCATCATTCAGGCTGCCGGTGCTAATTTTATTTTACTTGGTCCTAACGATACCCTGATTGAAAGTACCAGGCCGGTAATTGCCGTCTGTGCTGTCAGGACCGGTTGCGGCAAAAGCCAGACTTCGCGCAAGATTGTTGAAATGTTAACTGCGAAAGGATTGAAGGTCGTGGCTGTCAGGCATCCCATGCCCTATGGCAACCTGGCTGAACAGAAGGTTCAGCGTTTCGCAAAACTGGAAGACCTGGAAAAGCATCGATGTACAATAGAGGAAATGGAGGAATACGAGCCTTATATCGTCCGGGGTAATGTGATCTATGCCGGCGTGGATTATGAAGCGATACTTCGTGAAGCGGAAAATGATCCCAATGGATGTGATGTGGTCATCTGGGATGGAGGCAACAATGATCTTCCTTTTTACAAACCTGATCTGATGATCACCGTAACCGACCCGCATCGTGTAGGACATGAGCTAAGTTATTATCCCGGAGAGGTCAATTTACGCATGGCTGATGTGGTCGTTATCAATAAGGTTGATAGTGCCAATAATGATGATGTGATCCGGCTACGTACAAATATTGAAAAAACAAACCCCGGAGCCCTCGTGATCGAAGGAGCCTCTCCTGTCAGGGTTGACAATCCGGAAGTGATCAAAGGGAAAAGGGTGCTGGTCGTGGAAGACGGACCGACATTAACGCATGGTGAGATGACCTATGGCGCCGGCGTGGTTGCAGCAAAAAAGATGGGCGCTGAAGCATTGGTTGATCCGAGGCCGTTCCTTTCCGGTAAACTGAAAGATACTTTCAACACCTATCCCGGGATCGGGACCCTGCTCCCTGCCATGGGTTACGGGGATGAACAACTGAAGGACCTGGAAATGACAATCAACCAGGCCGATTGTGATGGTGTAGTAATCGGTACACCGATCGATCTTTCAAGAGTAATTAACATTAAAAAACCCTATACCCGTGTTTATTATGATCTTCAGGAGATCGGTAAACCCGACCTGGAGGATGTCTTAACAGAATTTCTAACTAAACACCAGATCGGTTGATATCAATTGACCTTTACTTTTTATAAGCCGGGAAAAACCAAATAAATTAAAAAAAATAACAGTGACGCCATTTTTCGGAAAAGATAATTTTCTTAATTTTCCTTTTGGCATGTTGTTCATAATCAGCCCGTTTAAAAAAGTTTATACGTATTAAAATTGTTTAAAATATACGTATAAAATCAACTTAATACGTATGAAATATTATGAAATCATACGTATATTGTAAAAATAATACGTATCTTTTTCACTAAAATCATACGTATATAGCAAATAATCAAAATTGATCTATGGTTACTCTATGCATAGAAAAATTCCATGAACGATCTTTATGGCCAATCAAAATAAATTCTGTTGTTCCGGATTATTAACCCCGATTATTCATAAACTATTCTCAAAATAAACCACCTTGACTATTTATTTGCGTTCAGGATTATTAAAGAACATGAAGATACAATCTACAGCAACTCTGAAGAAGCAAGGTTGCTGAGGTTATTATCCTTTTTCCGGTTCACTTGAATCACGGATCTGGGATTAAATTAACCAGACGCCGGATAGTTGTAAATGGCTTTTTCACCCTTACATATAATTTTCATGGACTTCCCGAAAAATTGGTTTAACAACAAAAGGGTTTCCGGTGGTACCGTAGACTCTGATGTGGAACCGGATGGTATGGAGTCTGGTTGTAAGGAAGATTTAAAAAATAATTCGACATTTAGATTTCGTTATTCCCACTTCCGGACCCGTATTGTATCCTCCGTCGGGAAATCATCCGGTACTTCCTGGGTCACCTTTCCGGTAGCCGCCCATTCGGCACCTCGCTGGAAAGTGGTCATAAAACCCACACATTCCATGGAATAACCCATATGACCGAGGCCGGTATGAAATATCCTTCCCTTCCCGTAATCGACCGTGAAGATCAGCGGTTCGTGCATACCCGTACCTTTTACTTTCTCATTCCATGGCGGACTGTTCAGCTCTTCGTCCGCATAAGCAGTATACAGGATGGTCATGTTTTCAGCCGGGCCGCAAAGCCTTTCATAAAGTTCATCTTTGGCGTGTTTCCAGCGCATGGGCAATCCTCTTGTGACCGGATGATCAGGAGCCCTGTTTTCCAGTATATATTCGTATTGAGGGCCATGTGAGCCACATTCACCTTCAGGGACATCTTTCAACAGCCGGCCCTGGTCATCCATGTGGGCGTACGTGCCGCTGCCGGCATCACGACCTCCCCAGCCGCCCAGACCGATCATCTTGTTATATTCCTCCCAGTCACCCCAGGAATTATTGGCAGCATGCACGACAACCAATCCCCCGCCATTGTCCATATATTTTTCAAAGTCTTTCCTTGTGCCTTCCGGCCAGGCAGAAGCCTTCCATCCGAAATTCGAGATCACCACATCATACTTTTGAAAATCCGGTTGGTAAGCCGGATCGGGTTTCGGTTCGTCAAGGGCAGTATGTTCTTGCCCGTCATTCAATGGATACATTGTGAGTAATTCCCTTATATCATCAAGGCCAATGCTTTGATCATAATGAGGACCAAGCCAGAGATAGGCAGTCCGCTCAATATCGACATCAAACAGGCCCGTCTGTTCCAGAAAATCCTTCATCATCATGGTGGTCTTCGGCCATACACCGTGGTTGTTCTCCCCATCAATGATGAGGGCTTTGAGTTTGGCGTTTTGAGCGAAAGAATTTGAGAAAACGCCAGCCGCCAGTACCAGGCAGGTTGTGATCATAAGGAATATGATTTTTTTCATTGATTTCTGTTTTAAATCCGCAAATTATTTACACTTTTTCCTTTTCCGTATTTGAATAAAATGTCCTGCTTCACCTGGCCCGGCCATGATATTTCTCTACTGAACCGGACAATCAACAATTTCTTTAAAAATAGATTAATAACCAAAAATTATTTATTGACTATTTTATCAGATAGCCTGGTATTAATGGGTCCCACTTCTTCCCATTTCCCCGTTTCCTCTTTTACCTATCATCTCGTTTGCTCGCCTACCCAAAGGCTGAAAAGCATGCAGGATGTA
>CAZYDB010000152.1:0-10373 GCA_964645995.1 uncultured Roseivirgaceae bacterium | reverse complement strand
CGGCAACTGTGGCTATGATCACCGCTGCGGGTATGATCGCGCCCGTGGTCGAAGTACTTGGATTTTCTGATATGGATAAATCCCTGATCGTGATCGCTATCGCCGCCGGGTCGACCATGCTTTCTCATGTAAACGACAGCGGCTTCTGGCTGGTGGGGAAATATTTGAATATGACGGAGAAACAGACATTGAGATCATGGACCGTAATGGAATCCCTGATCTCGGCTTTTTCTTTTATTATCGTATTGATCCTGGCCTGGATATTTGGTTGATGGTAATTGACTTATCTCGATCTGGCTTTAAGCATATTGACAACATCATTCAGTGATTTCATTTTATAAACGGCAATGTTCCGGTCATTCCTTTTGATACTATTATAATACTTATTCACGGAAATGGAGGTTACCAGGCTTTCAGGAATGATCAGAAAAACCTGTTTCACATCGGTATGATTGATGAATTCCCTGTTAAAGGTCTTATCAAGCCATTGATGATGACCTTCAGGCAGTAAGGAAACAGCCCCAAAGGCATCAATGATCAGGTTTTCAACAGCATTTTCCATACAGAAATCCATCATATTATACAGCATGGCCTTAAATTCATAAAAGGGGCAGTTTGCCACCTGCCAGTCTTCCCTGACCGCCTTTAGGTCCTTTATCCAATAAAGATTGCAAAAGTCGGATTCATACAATAGTTCTTCCATCATTTGCCAGGATTAAGTATAATCAAACCGGTGTTATTTAAGAATAAGGTTGACATTCATCTCATTTCTTTTTAATCATAAGATACGGATATCCATTTGTTTATAAAAGACAATAGGAGAAAGTAATAAAAATGATTTTTTCTGTCCCGTACCGGAATGATCATAAAATATAATAATTTAGCTTTCGAATAAAATTTCATACAGTATGCGGATTGTTTTTAACATCGAATATTTCACTGAATTTGGGCAGCAGATCTGTGTCCTTGGATCGGTTCCGGAACTTGGATCATGGGATGAGATGCGGCCGGCTACTATGGATTACCTGGATAATGGTCAATGGCGCCTGGAGGTATTTATTGATGATGATAAAGCTGCTCAGGTTTCCTATCGCTATATATTGAAGGATGAAAGGACACAAGCCGTTTATCATGAATGGGGTAAGGACCGGAAACTCGATACCATGAAAAACGGATTCCTGGGTCTTCACCTGATGGATCAGTGGCGTGAAGCCGTTCATGATGAAAACCCCATGTTTTCCGCTGCTTTCACCGGCAACCTCTGGAGAAGAAAAAAGAAACAATCAAGATCCGTTAAAAAGCATGTGAATCACATATTCCAGTTATATGCACCCCGTATTGATGAAGATCATTATTTCTGTATTACAGGTAATGAAGAAGGATTGGGGAACTGGAATCCTGAGGGGGCCGTGATCATGGATGATAGCAAATACCCCTTATGGCGGGCGGAAGTTTTCCTGGAAGCTTCTGAGAAGCCTATCAACTACAAATTCGGGATTTTTGATAAAAAAGAAAACCGTCTGGTTGCCTGGGAAGAAGGGGATAACCGTTCCCTTTCACATGAGGTGAGCGTAATTGACAACAGCCTCGTCATCAAAACCGATCAACGATACCGTTATCCACACGGTAACTGGCGAGGAGCCGGTGTGGCTCTTCCTGTCTTTTCGTTACGGACAAAGAATTCGTACGGAGTTGGCGAATTTCCGGATCTTAAAAACCTGGTTGACTGGGCGGTCAGAACCAATAACCGTTTGATACAGATCCTCCCGGTCAATGATACCATTGCCACCCATACCTGGACGGATTCTTATCCCTATGCCGCGATATCGGTATTTGCCCTGCATCCGATCTATCTGCACCTACCGGCAATGGGTAAGCTACAAGATAAAAAGGAGATGGACTCCTTCGTGAAGGAAGGACAAAGGCTCAATAAAAATGCTGACCTCGACTATCAGTCGGTCATGGAATTGAAATCCGTTTATTTCAAAAAACTGTATGACCAGGATAAAAAGAAATTCCTGGTTGATCCTGAGTATAAAAAATTCTTTGATGAGAACAGGGTATGGCTGGAACAGTATGCTGCTTTTTCTTATTTAAGGGATCAGTTCAATACCCCGGATTTCTCTCAATGGAAAGAGTATGCCACCTATGATAAAGCTAAAATCGACAAACTGGTTGATCCCGGCAATAAGATCTTCGATGATATTGCCGTTCATTATTTCATTCAGTTTCATCTTCATAAGCAACTCAGTGAGGTGGTGGAATATGCCCGGAGGCACAGTGTGATCCTCAAAGGGGACCTGCCGATCGGCATTTACAGGCTCAGCGTAGATGCATGGGTCGCTCCTCAACTATATCATATGGATAAGCAAGCCGGTGCTCCTCCTGATGATTATTCCATCTCGGGCCAGAACTGGAAATTTCCAACGTATAACTGGGATGAAATGGCCCTGGACAATTATGCCTGGTGGAGGCAACGGCTAACTCAGATGGCTAAGTATTTCGATGCCTACCGGATCGATCATATTCTAGGCTTTTTCAGAATCTGGGAGATACCATGGGATTCACTGGAAGGATTAATGGGTATTTTCAACCCGGCCATCCCGATGTATAAAAATGAGATTGAAGGAAGAGGGATTTACTTCGACTATGATCGCTTTTGCAGACCCTATATCCGCGATTATATGCTTCATGAACTGTTTGGGGAATTCAGGGATGAAGTGGCGGAAAAGTACCTTGATCACCGGCATAATGATTTCTATCAGCTAAAGCCGGCGTTCAATACCCAGCGAAAAGTTCTTGAGTTTTTTGAAAACGAAAACGCTGGGAAGAAGAAAGATATCGGGAAAAATGATCGTATAAAATACGGGCTGTATACCCTGATCGGGAATGTTCTTTTTCTTGATGACGAACAGAAGCCCGGGGAGGCTTTTCATCCGAAGATCGCCTTTCATCAAACCTATTCCTACCGGGAATTAGATGATTATACCAGGAACATCCTTAATGAAATATATACCCATTATTTTTATCACCGGCAGGAGGATTTCTGGCGTGACCAGGCTATGGTCAAACTACCGGCTATCAATAGGGCCTCCGATATGCTTATCTGCGGAGAGGACCTGGGCATGGTCCCGGATTGTGTGCCCGGCGTAATGCACGAACTGGGTATTCTCCGGCTTTATATCCAACGGATGCCCAAGGAATCGGACCGTGAATTCGGGCATCCCTATGATGCGCCTTACTTATCCGTGGTTAGTCCATCCTGCCATGACATGTCCACCGTCCGAGGCTGGTGGGAAGAAGACCGGGAGAGGTCCCAACGGTTCTATCAGCAGATCATGGGCCATCAGGGAGATATACCTTTCTTCTGTGAGACCTGGCTTAGTGAGGAAGTGATCATGCAACACCTGTATTCTCCGGCCATGTGGGCGATAACCCCTTTGCAGGACCTGGTGGCCATGGAAGAAAAACTGAGAAGAGAAAATCCGACTGAAGAAAGGATCAACGATCCCAGTAATCCCAATAACCTCTGGAAATACCGGTTCCATATGAACATAGAAGACCTGTTAAAGGAAGAAAAATTTAATAAAAAACTGGCGGAGATGATCAATATTAGTGGCAGGAACCGGTCGTATTGACAGCCTTTCCATAGAACAGGAAAAATCATCGCCCGGGTTTTTTTAGCCGGAAAAGGATTAAATTCATTAAAGCTAAAAGGCACCGATCTTCTTTTTATAAGCATTTTTGGATCGTTTCGATATTAATATTGTAATGGCTTTCAGCATAAACTACTTTCCCGTTTTTCAAGACCAGGACCTGAGGTGATTCATGACGTACATCACAAATAGCCGCTACTTTATTGGAAATCGTTCGATTTTCAATTACATCCAGGTAATAAAAAACTGCTTTTCCTTCCAAATGATCCCAATTATCGATCAGGATTTGCTGAATACGATAACAGATACCACAACGTGTACTGTGTTTGTAGATGATCACGGAACTTTTCCGGGATAACCTGAAGATATCATTGATCTGATCCATTTCGGAAAGCACGATCCACTCAGGATGTATAGTTCTGGCTTCAGGGTTATTATTTTTCCAGGATCCATCCACAAGGTAGTATTTATCGGAACTTGTCAGGTTAAAAAGGAAAAGAATCAGTATACCGTATTTTATCATAAATATCTTTTTGGCTAATTTCTGAAACAGGAAATATTAACAACAGCATATTTTCGGAATCACAATGAATAGTCAGGAACAGGACAAAAAATGATTGCCTTTTCTTCAATCCCATAGTATGAAGCCCTGACCTCCATATGATACAATTATGGGTTTAAATTGATAAAAATTGTTATCATTCCATCATGATTTTATATAATTTAACTGCACCAGTCAATCAGCTTACTTTTAGATCTGGCTTTACAGGGGTTTTTCAAGTGATGCTGCGGAACAATGAACAAAGCATCGGGAGGTAGTTGTTGCAGGCATTACGCTCTGGCAGCACTACTGGCAGATTTAACATAAATTCGTATTTTTGATGATGATAAACATTTTCACCATGAATATTTTTTTTAAGACTTTCCCTCCCATACTTTTTATTACGATACTTCAGGTAGTTTTTAACCTTCAGGCCCAGCCGGCCGACTGGGAAAATCCGAAAGTGTCCGGCATCAACCGGCTTCCGGCCTCAGCCACCTCCATTTCCTTTGCCTCGATAGAAGAGGCCCGGGAGGTGGATATCAGCCGGTCGTCCCGTTACCGTTCCCTGAACGGCCAGTGGAAATTTTACTGGTCGCCGGTACCTGAAGGAGCTCCTGAAAATTTTTACCAGGATACCTATGATGCTTCCTCATGGGATGAGATTCCTGTTCCGGCCAATTGGGAACTCCATGGGTATGGTACCGCAATCTATACCAATATTACCTACCCCTTCGTTCCGGTTGACCCACCCCTCGTTCCCGATAATGATAACCCCACAGACTGACTTCGTGTTGCCTGTAAACTGGACTGATAAGCAGGTCACACTACATTTCGGAGGGGTTAGTTCTGCCTTTTATGTCTGGGTGAATGGAGAGTTTGTCGGTTATAGCGAGGACAGCCGACTCCCTTCGGAGTTTGATATCACCGGTCATGTACAGGCCGGCAACAACCGGCTGGCGGTAAAAGTTTATCGCTGGAGCGACGGGTCCTATCTGGAAGACCAGGATCACTGGCGGCTGAGCGGAATCCACCGGGACGTGTACCTGAAGGTTTCTCCTTCTGTTTATATCAGCGACTTTTTTGTACAGACAGCGCTCACCAATCATTACCGGGACGCCAGGCTTATGGTCAGGCCTGAATTGTTTTTTGATCCTGCTGAGCGGGCCGATCAATGGACTATAGGGATGAACCTCTATGATGATGAAGGAAAGGCCGTATTTAAAGAAAACATTGAAAAAAGTGCTTATGGGCTGGTACATATCAATTACCCGCAGACAGGTCATATCAAATTCGGGTTTTTTGATGAAGCGGTAAAGGGTGTAAAACCATGGTCGGCTGAATTTCCAAACCTCTACACGCTGGTACTTTTCCTGAAGGATGAAAAAGGGATTATCCGGGAAGCCCGTAGCAGCAGGATCGGTTTCCGTGCGATCCGGATAGAAAAGGGACAGATGCTGGTTAATGGTATGCCAGTGAAGTTATATGGTGCCAACCGGCATGATCATGATCCCCATACCGGCAAGGTCGTCTCTGAAGCTTCCATGCTACAGGATGTGAAGTTGATGAAACGGTTTAATTTTAATGCGGTACGGACCTCTCATTATCCCAATGATCCCGCCTGGCTTGACCTCTGTGATGAGTTCGGCTTATACGTGATCGATGAGGCCAATCTGGAGACGCATGGACTTTTCAGTCGTCTGTCAAATGATCCGCAATGGCATGATGCATATGTTGCAAGGGCAGTACGGATGGTGGAACGGGATAAAAATCACCCCAGCATCATTATGTGGTCGCTTGGTAATGAATCGGGTTCAGGGCCTAACCATGCGGCTATGGCAGGTTGGATCAAAGCATATGACCCTACCCGTTTTATCCATTATGAGGGAGCCCAGTCGAATATCGATGGACGCCCGGCGGACCCTCCTGCGCCCGACCCTTTTTATGTGGATGTGACCAGCCGCATGTACTGGCCGATATCCACAATGATCGAACTGGCTACCAGCGACAGCGATAACCGGCCGGTGATGTGGTGTGAATATGCGCATGCCATGGGTAACTCAGTCGGTGATCTGGAAGCCTTCTGGGAGGCTATTCATGCCCATAAGCGGATGCTGGGCGCTTTTATCTGGGACTGGGTGGATCAGGGACTGGTAAAAGAAACGGCCGGTGGGGAAAAATACTGGGCTTATGGTGGTGATTTTGGTGATACACTTATAAACGATGGCAACTTCTGCCTGAATGGAGTGGTTTTCCCGGACAGAAGTGTGAAGCCGGCAACATGGCATTGCAAAAAGGTATTTCAGCCCATTGAATTTAAAGCTGAGAATCTGTTATCCGGTGCAATCCAGATTCTCAACAGGCATCAATTTACCAACCTGGAAATTTATGAGGGTACCTGGTCACTTCAAAAGAATGGAGAAATCGTTCAGCAGGGAAAGATCGATGGATCTGATATTTTACCAGGACAATCCAAAATCGTGCAGATTAATTATATTAAACCGGATAGCGCGGATCCTGGTGATGAATATTTCCTTTTCCTGGAATACAGGCTGAAGGAGGAATGCAAATGGGCCTCCAAAGGCCATGTGGTGGCCTGGGAACAATTCGAGTTGCCTTTTGAGAACCGGTTGCTTCCGGTAAGGGATCTTACGGGCATCCCGGCACTTGAAGTGGAAGAATCACCAGAACAGGTATCAATCACGGGGGATGGTTTTGCCATCGGCTTCAGTAAGGAAGACGGATACCTGAACCGCTATGTCAAAGACGGGAAAAATATTATTATCCAGCCTTTAAAACCCAATTTCTGGCGTCCGCAAACCGATAATGATTTGCGTGGTGCCCGGACCCACTATTACCAGGGGGTGTGGAAGGATGCAGGGAAAAATGCTACGCTGACACAATTCCACGTACAACCGGTCAATGAAAGGGTTACGCGGGTGAGTGCTGTGTATCTTCTGCCAACGGTTAACTCACGTTTAAAAATGGTATACGTATGCTATGCAACCGGTGATATTGTTGTCCATTATACATTTACCCCGGGTGATGATCTTCCGGAGATCCCCCGTATTGGTCTCCGGATGGGAATTAATAACACTATGGACCAGATAACATGGTTTGGGCGCGGTAGGAGTCGTATTGGGACAGGCGATCCAGCGCCCCTATTGGCGTCTATCAGGCTGAGGTGATGGATGATTATATGACCTATATCAAACCTCAGGAGAGCAGCAATAAATCAGAAGTTCGATGGATGATATCCGGTGACGGTCAGATGGGGCTGTTGATTGCCGGGCAGGAACCCCTGAACATGAGTGTTTGGCCCTATACCCTTGAAAATATTGACGAGGCCGGTCATACTACCGACCTGGTAAAAAGCGATTATTTAACAGTCAATATCGATAAGCTGCAGATGGGTCTGGGGGGCGATGACTCATGGTCGATGAATGCTAAACCTCACGAAGCCTTCAGAATTTATCCGCAGGTCTATCGTTATCAATTCAGAATAAGGGCAATAGGAATGAACGACAGCAAACAGGCTGAGTTAATCTATTACTGGTTACCGGAATATTGATCGGATGCAGATAATAGGGAAATATATTATCATTTTCGGAGTTATTTCAATTATCATTGGAGGTATCCTGTACTTTTCAGGGAATCATTTGCAATGGCTCGGTAAACTACCGGGAGATATAAGGATTGAAAAAGAAAACTATAAATTTTATTTCCCCATTACCACAATGATCCTGATCAGTATTATTTTAACCCTTCTTGTTAATTTAATTCGAAAGTTTTTTTAAATTGATCCATTCTATTCGTATTAATTATCATGGCCAAAAAAAGGAAAAAATCAAAAGCACGCTTTTACATCTGGTTGGCTGCAGGAATAATAATCGGTGTTCTGGCTGGTATTGGCCTTGAAAATGCGGTCGCCGGGTTTGGTATAGCCGTAGCGTTTATTGGTTTTGCCTGGGTGATATCAGGTATGGGAATGAAATAATAACAATTGTCGATCGTTCAGCATTTGTGTAATTTAGGCATTATAATAAAAATTCTGCCCTGATAACTTCACTGAGTTATATTCCGTTTTTAAAAAAGAATATCTAACCTGCCCGTATGAAAAAGATATTAATCATATCTATTCTGTTTTTTTTACAGGGTGGCATTTTTGCACAACACAGCAGTTTTCAAAACTATTCATTGATGGATGGCCTTCCCCAATCACAGGTAAATACTATTTTCCAGGATCAGCGAGGCAATATATGGGTGGGCACCAATGGGGGAGGATTATGCCGTTTCACGGGTAAAGCCTTTGATGTTTATACACGCAGGGATGGCTTATTGAGTGATATGATCCTCGAAATAACCGATAATGAAAAAGGGGAGCTTGTCATTAAATCAATTCTTGGAATTTCCATTTATGATGGATTGACTTTTAAAAATTATCCTTCAAGCCATATACAGTTGCAAGGTTCTGGAATAATGAGAAGGGATAAGGAGGGCAATATCTGGTTCAAAGCCAATTCTAATCAGAATACTCCAGCACTCTGTCGCTTCAATGGCAAGGAATTAGAGAACATAATTGATACAGAAAAGGCGCTTGAAAACTTCTCTTCCTATAATAATGCAGGTGTCGATAAAAATGGTAATGTCATTATCAGTTCCGGCCAAAAAACATTTTCCTATTCAAGCGGACAGTTAGTTGATCATCCCCTTCAGGAGGAGCCCGCACTGGGTGATAAAACCATTTCTTTTTTTCACCTTGATAAGCAGAACAAATTATGGCTGGTAGCCCGTGATGAAAACGACCGGGTTGTTATCTACCGCTATGATGATACGCTTGAGAAGGTTGAACTCCCCGATGTGATGGATATTCAGGCAATAAGTGCTTTTTATGATGACGAAAGAGGCAATTTATGGTTGGCCAATCCGGTGAAAAGTGAATTGTACTTTTGGGTCAATAATCCGGTAAAGCGGGAAGTAAAAATATTTACTGATGATTGTGGTATGGATATTTCTACTATTAACGTGATCAATCAGGATAATGAAGGAAATATATGGTTCGGTACCGATGGCGGCGGATTATTCAAATACGGAGGCACCAAGTTCATATCTTTTCAGGCTAACCAGGGACTGGATGAGCATCTAATCTGGAGCGTTTACGAGGACCGTAAGGGTAATTACTGGTTTGGAACCGCTTCGGAGGGGGTTTTCAGGTATGATGGATCGACACTGCAACATTTCGCCCCTCCGGATCATCTGCCGGACTTTTATATCGTAAGAAGCATTTTTGAATATGATGAAACGCTTTATATTGGTACCCAGGGCGCCGGCTTGCTCGCTTTCCGAGATGGCGATTTTGATTATGCGTTTAAAAAATTCGGCCTGCCGAAGGATGTCCGGATATCAGATGTTTATATCTCCGGCAGGGAAGTTTGGTTTGGGACCTATAATTACGGTGTATTTCATTTCAAGGAGGGAAAGGCTGTTAACTATAATACCGCTAATTCCGATATGCAGCATAACCAGATCGATGATATCCTTGCCGATGCTCAGGATAATATCTGGGTCGCCACCAGGGGTGGGTTGTCGCGAATCCGTGAAGCGGAGGTCAGTACTTTCCAGCATGCAGATTACCTTGGATTTTCCGCGGTGATGCAGATGACATTAGACCCTTCCGGCAACCTCTGGGCTGCTACCTATGGCAGTGGCCTGTACCGGATCAGGGTAGAAAATAACGACCCGTTGGAAGTGATGAAAGTTGACAGGGAAGAGGGCCTTTCTTCAGATAATGTTTATTCTATCCTGACCGACCGGGAGGGCAATTTATGGGCGGGTTGTCAGAACGGTGCCGATAAAATTATGCTGGATGATCGGGGGGATGTAATTGATATCCGTAACTATGATAATTATGAAGGATTTACCGGATTTGAGAACAATTCCGGTGCCAATTATGTAGACGCTGAAGGACAGCTATGGTTTGGCACGATCAGGGGAGCTATGGTTTATAATCCCGAGATGGACATCCTGAATCTTTCTCCGCCAAGGACAAGAATTACTAACCTTCAATTGTTTTATAAAGGCATTGATTGGAAATCGAAAGATAGCCGGGGGTATTATTCACATCTAATGCCATGGACAGGCCTGCCGGTTGGTTTGACGCTGCCCTACAATAAAAA
>CAZYDB010000151.1:0-10385 GCA_964645995.1 uncultured Roseivirgaceae bacterium | reverse complement strand
GGCCGGGATATCGGAGAAAAGTAACTTTCCTTCAGGATGCCAGACAGGGCCTTCCGTAAACATGAAATCACCGGCCAGTTTTTCAATAACCACTTCTTCGGGGACAATTTCCCGTATTGACGGGTCTTTGACAAGAAGAAATGACTGACCCATTAATAAATGTGTCAAAGCAAGGCAGAGGGCTGATAATAATATTTTTTTAATCATTGGAGGATTCGGTTTCATAAGAATTAACAAGACTGTCATACATTTCATTTAATGTTGACTGATCAGGTTCTTCCCCTTCATAGATCAGAATCCTGTATTTCAGGGTAACGGATTCTTGTTGAGGCAGGAAGAAGTTTAATGATTCTCTTCCATCGGTATATTCCCTGGAGCCAAAAGGATTCACGGCAAACAAACCATATCCCCTGGCATGCCAGTGGGCGGGATGATTCGGGTTTTCCGGATGGTCCATCATTACGATCCCGATCTTTTTTCCCTGAAATTCGCCAGCCAGTTTCACCCAACGTGCTCTTTTGCCCCAGACACTCTCTCCCTTCAGCCCCTCACTGTTTTCATATAGGCCCCGGGAGCGGTCGTCCGCTTCCGGGGATACCATGACCGGTTCCAGGTTTTCATCAAGAACTTTTATCGGTCCCTCTGCCGGATGTTCCAATGCCCTGATGACCCGAATGCCCAGCATCCCTTCCTTGCTGTCTTTAAACAGTACATGAGTTTTGCTGGCAGTGAGTGTAGTAATTCGGTCAATGATCCGGTAGTTATTTTCGCCGCTGAAATAAAAGGCTGTATGTTCATCGAGCAGCGTGCGCCCATCCTGTCGTTGCCAGGAAGCTGTAACTTCGAGAGATCCCTTATCATCTCCACTCCTTGTTTTTTTTATGTCTTTATGGTATATGGTACCGTAACTCATTCTACGTGATTCTTCAACAGCATCAGAATTATTCCAGAAATCCAGGTCGTTAACATTACCATGATTAAGCCAGAGCCCTATATGGTGCGGATGATCTACCCGTTCCCAGGGTTCCGGCTGTAAGGGATAACCACGGGTCACTGCAATACCCGAAGCCGTATGGATGGGGAAGAGGACAGGCTTCCTGATCGATTCCGGATAGATATAGGAAGTGAATAAATTATTGTCGAAGTAGATATCCACCCGGTTTTCACTGTCTTTTTCAACCACCTGTATTCTTTCCTCCTGAATGACTTTTTCCTTTGCTCCTTCCTGTTGTTCCTGATCCTGCTCCCGGGGGCTGCTGCAACCAACCGTAAAGGCAATGCTAATGATCAGCAGGATAAGAGGCAGCCCTGCTCTCCGGTCTATGCTGGATGTTCCGGCATTCCTTTCATGTTCCCTTTTGCGGGTATTCATATTATCAGTTGTTTTCATAAGTTAAATGATATGATTATTTATTCCCATTGCCATCCATTATAAACTGGGTGATCCCTTCCTGTCCTTCAAGCTCTTCGCAACAGAGATCGTTCACTTCATCCATCCGGCAGAGATTGAATTTGCATCCGCTGGAAGGGTCGAAAAGGTCGCATAATATCTTTTCACGATCCGCAGGATCAAGCGTTTGCAACGCTTCCCAGCCTTTTTCATTGAAGCAGGCGCCAAATCCATCGATCATCTGTTCTTCAAGGGCGGTGATCACCCGTATATCAGCTTCCTGCTCCGGGGTTGCCGGCGTAACCGTTGCCAGCGTTTCAGCCCATGGTTCATCGGCGGTAAGCACGATGTTTGCTACTTTTTCCAGTTTTTTAGAGGAAACGACAACGGTTGTGAGTACAAGGATGGCAGAAAGGATAAAAAAGTTTAATTTCATAAGATAAAAATATCGTTAAAGGAGGTATAATTTATTATAAAAATGAGGAATCAATTACATTTTTTAAAGTCATGCAACCTTTTTTTTTAAAACTACATCATCTGATTGAAGATAATTTTAAATGAAGTTGCGCATACGGAAGTCTAGTAATCTCGAGGAGATCGTAAAAGGGTGTAAGAAACATAGTTCATCTGCACAGCGAGAGTTATTTAACCGTTATTCTCCCCGAATGCTTGCCCTATGCAGAAGATACGTAAGCAGCATAGGCGATGCTGAAGATATTATGATCAATGGGTTTATGAAGATATTCGAAAAAATAGATCAATTCAAGGGAGCGGGCAGTTTTGAAGGCTGGATGACCCGGGTGATGGTGAACGAATCCCTAACGCATATTCGGAAAAACAAGAATATGTCCGTCGAGGTGTCTATTGAAAAGGCCGATATGGAGCCGGATTATTCGATGGCTCATGAACATATGGATGCTGATCAGTTGCTCAGGTTAATTGATGAATTGCCTGTAGGCTACAGGATGGTATTCAATCTATATGTGATGGAGGGTTATTCGCATAAAGAGATCAGCCGGATGCTCGGCATCTCTGAAGGCGCCTCGAAGTCACAGTTAAGCCGGGCCAAGGCGTTTTTAAGAAACAGCATAGTGAAGATCGAACAGGAAATGAAAGCCAGGAATCATGAAAAATAATCGTTTGGAAGATCTATTCCGGGAAAAGCTTCAGGAGATGACCATTGAGCCGTCGGATGAGGCCAGGAAACTTTTTATAAATACGCTGCAAAGGAAAAGTCACAGGCTTTGGTATAAAAGGATGGCCGTAGCAGCCGGTTTTTTGTTGGTAATGGCTGTCGGCATAGCACTTTTAGTTCCCGGGCAGCATACCGTGCCGGAAAGCCGGACATCATCTGTTGTCAGCGGTGAGCTATTGCCTTCGGCGCTTCCGGATTATACCGGTGAG
The DNA here is from genome assembly GCA_964645995.1 of uncultured Roseivirgaceae bacterium. GTDB lineage: Bacteria > Bacteroidota > Bacteroidia > Cytophagales > Cyclobacteriaceae > JAGTVG01. Next base: position 7,591 of record CAZYDB010000151.1, on the reverse strand, counting down.
TCCTTGCCTGTTACCGGGAACATAAGCGGAAACCAACCGGAACAGGATACCTATAATACACCACCTGCTCCGCAGAAAAAAGCCAAACCGGCTGCCTATGAGGGGGTTGATCAGGCCATACTTGTAGCTGAGACCGTTCCTGCTTCTGTGCTCATCGATCAGATGCCGGAAATATCAGGTGGTCAGGGAATACATTCGAAACCCGAGATTGCTTTCCCTGCAGCAGGAATGCCGGCAGACGAAACTGAAGAACCATTGGTTCCCGACATGGCCCCGGATCAGAAAAAACGGCTGACAGACCGGTCAGAAAATGGGGAGAAGCCCATGAAAATAACGATTGAATATATTGCCGGGAACAACAAAGGAGGAAGCCGGATAAGCAATGTAAAAGAACTGTACAGCAAGGTGAACAACCTGCCCGATGCTGATGAAATGTTGGGAGATATCCGTTCACTTAAGGATCAGTTGTTTGCCATTGATTTAAAAAATATCAACAAGTCAGAAATACAAACCAATAAAGAAAAATGAAAAAGTTAATCATCTGTTTTATTGCAATATTTACCCTCATCCATGGATCTTCCGGAACGCCAAAATACCCCGAATTACCCGTAAAGGACACTGTCATTATCAATTTTGGCAATAACGCCAAGGTCATGGTCCTGGTGGATAATCCTGAGGATCTCAAAAGGATCAGTGAATTTGATATTAATTCGATGTTGCAGGATCTGAGCCTGTCCGTTGATACGATGCGCCGGGACGAGCAATACCTTAAAATTGAAGATGAGTCCGGCGAAAGGTATCTCAAGGATACAAGCATCGTCCTAAATCAGAAGCAAGAAATCGACCTTGAAGCATTGAAGGAGGAGATTAAGGCCGAAATGAGGGAAGAACTTATGCAGGAAGCATCTTACAAAGACCGGGAACCTGCTAAAAAGAAGAGACGCAACAGGGGTACCAACCATTATTTTAATATTGAATTGGGAATGAATAATTACATGCAGGATGGCAAGTTTCCTGATGAGAATAATGAATTATACTCTGTTAAGCCCTGGGGATCCTGGTATGTGGGTTTAACAGGTACCAACAGGACCCATGTGGCCGGTCCCTTATATCTTGACTGGGGAGGCGGGATAAGCTGGTATAACTTCAAACACCAGAACTTCAGCACCCGGCTTGAGAAAGGGGATGAGGGGGTGATCTATTTTGAAGGCCTGGACGTGCCTGATCCCCAGAAGAGTAAGTTGGCACTGACCCATTTAAATGTAAACTTCGTGCCGGTATTAAACTTCGGCAGGTCCGGAGGGAAAAAGGATGTGTTTCACTGGGATTACCATGATGGCGGTTTCAGGATAGGCGCCGGAGGATATGCCGGATACAGGGTCGACAGTTGGGCAAAGTATGTGTGGAAGGAGGACGGAGATAAGAAGAAAGACCGTGATAAAAATAATTATTACCTGAATAATTTCCGTTACGGGGTTCGCTTTGTCATGGGTTACCGGTCGGTTGATCTGTTTGTTAATTATGATATCAGCGAATTATATGCCACGGGCAGGGGCCCGGTATTAAACCCATTCAGTTTTGGCATTATATTATGATGTTATCCTATAGGCGCAGAATTCCTGTCCCTGTTATTTAAATTGCCGATGGATCCCGGCGTTGAATGATAGGCGGGAATGCATCCAATATCAACGTATTATTGGGGAGATGAGGAAAAGGGGAAAAGAGTTAAAGCGGGAAAAACACATTGTGGGTGTGAGCCTAGCGCGAAGACTTTAGCTGATAGCTGATAGCTTTTAGCACAAATAGCCATTACCTAACTCCAAAAGCTGGTTCCTGCCACCTTCGGGCCTCCGATTACTAGTTTTAAATCCTGGCTTCGGCTAGACGGGGAGACGGGGAAAACTCAGTGTGGGTATGAGCCTCCCGTGTGAATTCTTTCTTGATCCTCCGAAGTTTTAGAAGGAGGATATCTACCATCCTCATTCATCCATCTGCATGCCTCTTACCTATGATCAGGCCCAGGTGACCCCGTGCAATCACCCGGCGCCAACAATTGAGCCAGAACGATTTTTAATTCTCCTGCTGATCTCTTATGGGATATAAGGAAATTTTTTTTGAATTTTCAAGTGTAGGGTTTTGAGTGGTGCCAACCCGGAAGGGGTTACTCAACCTACTTTTGTTTATAAAGTCCGTCAAAAACAGTTTCCCAGCTTTCTCCAAGATCTTTAGAGATCTCCCAATGTTGCCGTACCGGCCCTGCCGGGAAGGGTGTCCAGGTGATCCGGTTGAGGTATCTTTCACCTTTTGCATTGGTCATCGGTTCACTTTCAAGGATCATTATTCCGTTTTCATACCTCCCGGATAATTCAAGGCTGGCTCCCTGGTTGTCTACCCACAGTTGCTGCCACTGATCATTATTATTGCTATAGAAACTATAGCTTGTACCTGAATAGTTATTGTTAGCCGATTGCCATTCCTCCTGAATCAGGCAACTGTCCTGCCGGATACTGATTGTATTGGTACCTGCCATTTTTTCGTCCGAAAACACAATCCATTCTCCCAGCCAGAAGTCAAACTGACGATGTACTGATGAACAACATTTACAACCGGATTGTTGGTTTTGAGCGAGCAAGTCATAGTTGGTATAAAGCATGACCAGCAGCGAAAGAGCAATAGAAGAGCGCTTCATAATGAGCTGATTATATGTATTTATGAAAAATATCAGGAAAAGTACGGAATTTATTACTTAATAATATCCCCCAGAATGGGGTATTATTATTGTATGAGGTGAGAGGAATTCAACAAAATGATGGCCGCGGGATATAATAACGGCATGAAAGGACAAGGAATTATTACTGGATCTTTTTCCTGGACAGAAGTTGTTCTCTTTCTTCTTTTTTCAATTTCAATTGCTGACTGATCCGGTGCATGGTGGGATAGGAAATGGAAAAACCGACCAGGGTGATGGTATAATAGGCCACATAGATTTGTTCGGCTGAGACGATCAGGCCAATCAGTGTTACGAGGGTGGCGATTTCAAACAGGAAGGACCGGGTTATCGATGCAGAAAAATACAGTTCCAGTTTATCACGTAAATATATTTCGGGGTTAATAGTATCTACCTGTTTCCTGAAGGCTGTTATTCCCATGATCACCAGGATGAGGGTAACGAATAATATGCCGACCCTCATATAAAAAAGCGTGCCTTCATCTAATAATTCCGGGTTGTATGACTGATTTTCCATCCGCAGAAAGAAATATATGAATATCATCATTGGAACGGCTATCAGGACATTCACATATAACTGGAGTTTATGCAGAAACTCCTGACTATCAGCAAATTTTACAGGCATAGAAATATTATAAGGACTGAAAAAACAGCGTACAATTACAGTGCAAAATAATCGTTATTCCTCTTAATAAGCTAAGAAAATAAAAATAATTTAAGCGTTAGCTATTTCTGATTTCAGCTTATTAAGAGAGTCTTTGGCATCACCAAAAAGCATTTTCGTCTTATCGCCATAAAACAGCGGATTATCAATTCCGGCATAACCCGTTCTCATACTTCTTTTCATGATGATCACATTCTTTGCCATTTCCACATCAATTATAGGCATACCATAGATCGGACTTCCCTGATCTGTTTTTGCAGCCGGATTCACCACATCGTTGGCGCCAATAACGAGGACCACATCTGTCGTGGGCAGTTCCTTATTAGAGTCTTCCATTTCGAGCAAGCGGTCATAGGGCACATCGGCTTCAGCCAGCAACACATTCATATGGCCGGGCATGCGTCCTGCTACGGGGTGGATGCCATAGCGTACCTGGACGCCCTCTTTTTCGAGTAAAGATTCCAGCTCATGGCAGGCATGTTGTGCCTGGGCCACTGCCAGCCCGTATCCCGGAACGATAAATACTTTCTGCGAGTATTTCAAAAGGATTGCCGTATCGCCATGGGTAGCTTCTTTAACGACTTTATCGCCGTCGTCGCCGCCTGTCAATGAGGTAGACCCCAGGCCTCCGATGATCACGTTGATCAGGGACCGGTTCATGGCTTCGCACATCAGGATTGTCAGAAATGTTCCTGAAGCTCCGACAAGGATGCCACCCACGATCATCACCTGGTTACCATAGATAAGTCCGGCGGCAGCAGCGCCAATACCGGTGAATGAATTTAACAGGGAGATAACGACAGGCATATCCCCTCCTCCAATTGGGATTACAAAAGTTATTCCATAAACAATTGATAAAGCCAGTAAAATAATTACGAAGGTGTAGTTCAGCTCATCCATAGACATGATGTAACCGCCAATGGCTATGATAACGAGTAACAGCACGCCATTGATCACCTGGGGGAAAGGCAGCCTGATATTATCCCGCAGGAAACCATCCAGCTTACCATAAGCTACTATGCTGCCACTGAAAGCAACACTACCGATGAATAGTGAAAATATTATTGTTAATACCTGTCCGCTGAGAAGTGTTGCTCCTTCCGGTAAAGTATGGAATTCGGTAATGGCAATAAGCATGGTACAGGCGCCGCCAAAACCATTAAAAATAGATACCATTTCCGGCATCTTTGTCATCTTCACCTTCACGGCGGCAATATAACCGATGATACCTCCGACCAGCATACCGCCGGCGATCCAGGCATAGTTATTCGGCGTGTTGCCAAAAGGATAAAAGAGTGTTAAAATAATAGCCAAACCCATTCCGGTGGCTGCCAGGAGATTGCCCCGGCGGGCGGTTTCGGGATGACTCAAGCCTTTTAAGCCTATCACAAAAAATACGATAGCTATAAGATACAGAAAGTCTAATATCGGGTTTTCCACGGTTAATTCTTTTTCTTTTTCTTAAACATCTCTAACATTCGATTGGTCACGGTAAATCCTCCGATCACGTTGATGGAAGCCAGGGCAATACCCAGAAAGCCAATGATCAAAACGAAATAATTATCCGGCTGAGCATTTCTTATCAACCAGATGGCCCCTATGATTACCACCCCGCTGACCGCATTTGCACCCGACATCAGGGGGGTATGCAGTACCGTCGGCACCTTGGAGATCACTTCCATCCCAAGAAAAATGGCCAGGGCCAGGATATAGATCATTACGATATTGCCTGTGATAAATTCGATTATTACATCCATAGATCTATTGATTATATTTTATTTCTCCATTCAGGACAATGCAGGAAGATTTTACGATCTCATTGTTAAGATCCAGGTCTATCTTACCTTCCTTGCTGAAAACCTTCAGGTAATTCATGATATTTTTACTGTATAACTGGCTGGCGTGCATAGGCACTGTTGACGACAGCTCGCTGATGCCTATGATCGTGACCTGTTCCGCGGTGATGATCTCATCTTTTTTAGTCAGCTCACAATTGCCTCCGGCGATAGCCGCCAGGTCAACAATAACGGATCCCGGTTTCATCTGCTTTACCATTTCCTTGGTTATCAGCGTCGGTGCCGGTTTGCCCCTGAGCAATGCCGTAGATATGACCACGTCGGATTTTATGATATGTTCGGCAATAAGTTCCTTTTGTTTTTTCTTGTATTCTTCCGTTTGATCCACGGCATACCCGCCTGCTGCCTTATCATCTTTAGCCCCTTCTACTTCTACAAATTTAGCACCCAGACTTTGTACTTCTTCCCGGGCGGCCAACCGGGTATCAAAAGCTTCGACCATTGAACCCAGCCGTCTGGCAGTAGCTATTGCCTGCAGGCCGGCCACACCGGCGCCCAGGATGAGTACCTTGGCAGGAGGGATGCTGCCTGCGGCCGTTGTTAGCATAGGAAAATACCTGGGCAGATAGCTGCCGGCAAGTAAAACGGCTTTATAACCCGATATTGAAGCCATGGACGATAAAACATCCATCGATTGCGCAATGGTGATCCTCGGGATCATGTCAAGGCTCATGGCTGTTATCCCTGCTTCGCTGATCGGTTTAAGGATCTTGTCATCAACGAAGGGTTGAAAAGATGATATGTAAACACTTTCTTTTTTTAACTTTTTTATCTCCTTCTCATCCACAGGCTTGATGCTGATCGTAAGATCGGCCTGTTTTAAAAGCTCTTCCCGGCCGGCAAGTCTGGCCCCTGCTTTTTCATAGATCTCATCAGCATAAAAAGAGCCGGCACCGGCACCTTTTTCCAAAAGAACCGCATTTTGGTCTTCGGTAAGCTGGCGGACAGAATCAGGAATAATTGCTACCCTTTTATCATTCTTTTCTTTGAGAATGCCGATATGCATTGCTTTAATGTTTTAATTATTATAAACTGTTCTTCGGTGGTGACAAAAATAGAAAAATTAAACGTAAAACCTACTTTTTGACCCACTTCGTTCTTGAAGAAAGTATCAATCTGTTCCGATAGGCATGACGGATCGTGGTGATGAATACCAGGGGTTCGTCAGGATCTTTAAAGGTGCTGATTTTAAGCTCCTCACCATAGAATGCCTCGGATAAAAAATTCGATTCAATAGCGTACAACCTGTTTATTTTTCTGAAGTCATAATCGAAGTCATCAAGGACCCATCTCAGGTAATGGATATTATTCACATGATGGTTGACATCCAGATCACTGTAACAGACCGTGAAGGCCGTTTCATCGGCTTTTTCATCCCCCGGGGGCAGTATCTTATTCAGAGGAAGTTCTTCTGCTATATGGCCGGGCAGGTGGGGGAAGTTATTTTTTAAAGTCGGCATGATTTTCACCGGTTTTCGCGCTTTCAGGTCGAACATCATCCAGGAAGTGCGAGCCAGTCCCAGCAACTGGTCATTGGTGTCCAGGATATGATAATCCCGGATGGAAAACGTCTCCTGTGTATCGGCAACCCAGGATTCAATCGTGATTTTCTGTGAGACGACAGGGATCTTTTTTAGTACGATATGTTGCCTGGTAAGCACCCACGCTTTTTGTTCTCTTATCAGCTGTTCATAACCAAATGACCCGGATGCCGCATGGTTGACGGCGGTTTCCTGAAGGCAGTATGCCAGCCCCTGGATAGATGCCAGGCCGTCCGGGTCAACAAAAAAATGGGTGATCTTGAATTTCTCTTTCCAGGTGGATGCTTTAATCATTTGATTATTTTACAGGGCTGTCGGTAAGGTCAAATTCCAGCAGACCTCCGGCCATTATTTCTTCATGAGTGATTGTCAGCTTATCCAGGGGTTTGCCATTTAATCTGATGGTTTTTACATACTTGTTGTTTTCTGAAAAATTACTTGCTTGGATGATAAACGATTTTTGGTCACCCAGGGGTATCTCGATCTTTTCAAACCCGGGAATGCCCAGGTCGTATTGTCCGCTGGCGGGGTTCACGGGATAGAAGCCCAGTGCGCTGAAAATATACCAGGCCGACATCTGTCCGCAGTCTTCATTGCCTGATATGCCTTGGGGATTTGCAGCATACATGATTTCCATGATCTGCCTGACCTTTTCCTGTGTTTTCCAGGGTTGGCCCGAGTAATTATAAAGATAGGCGATATGATGACTTGGTTCATTGCCATGGACATATTGACCGATCAGACCACTTACATCCAGAGCAGCTTCTTCGCCCAGTTCAGAAGATACCTCGAACAGAGAATC
>CAZYDB010000150.1:2901-10649 GCA_964645995.1 uncultured Roseivirgaceae bacterium | reverse complement strand
GGTAAGCCCGAATATCTTGGCGTCAGGATATAATGTGCGGCTGAGCTCAAAGGCTTTCTTTTTGATCTTCTTTGCCAATCCAATGTGTCTGAAATCGGGATGGACGATAAGTCCTGAATTGGCCACATAATTAGCATTGCTCCATGTTTCAACATAACAGAATCCTGCCAGATTCCGTTTTTCATCCAGACAGATCACGGCCTTCCCTTCCTCTATCTTGCGTCGGATATATTCTACAGGCCTCCTGGCAATGCCGGTACCTCTCTTATTGGCCGAATCTTCGATCAGATGACATACTTCCTCAGTATAGGAAACGAAAGATGAATTAGTTATATAGAAATTAAAATTTGACATTGAATCTACCTTATTAACAAAACATATGTAAAAAGAATTGCGGCGGGAAACACCATTCTGTAAATGGCATGGAAGATATTACAGGCCCCAGGGCCTGAAGAAAAAAATATCTCTGATTACGATATGTATAATTGAAGCAATCAATGCTTATTTATTTTATGCAAAAAAACGCAAAAAATTTATATTTTTAAAATTTGCCGGGATAATTTTAAAAATATTTGGGCTGCAGTATCTCTCTGAGTATAATGGCGTCCTTTAAAGTGTCCTGGCTCGTCAACAAATCCCGGTATTTTTTTGCTCTAATTAATCCTTCCTGCTGAATTTCATATTCCTCAAATGCCTTTTCGATAGGTTCCTCCAGGCTCACCTGCTCATCAATTGTTTTTAATTCCCTGGCCGGCTTGTACTGCTGTTCATACTGAGCGTATTCACCGGTTTTATAGTCATCATATTCATCATAGGTTCTGTATTCGTTATCCGTCATGGCTACCTCTACAGTTTCTTTTTCACTTTTTTCTTCCTGCCGGGGAGATGGTTTTGATTGCTTCTGACCGGTAAATTCCTTCAGTAATTCCTCAAAACTAAGGGGTCTTTCGCCGGAAGGAGCCGATGGGGCAGACTCCTCTTCTTCCATCGTTTGCCTACCAACCGGGGGTTTTGCTTTTTTGGCCGGCTTCAATGCACGGGCAATGAAATAAATAATCGCCAGAGCCAGATAAATATATAACTGAAGGTCATCCATGATAAGACAAATCTAAGAAATAATTTTATATTTGCCTCTTAAACTTCCTCATGATTATTCGTACCGGATGCAACTGACTAAATTAGAGATTAAAGGATTTAAAAGTTTTGGAGAAAAGATAGTCATCCACTTTAACAAAGGCATTACCGGCATTGTGGGGCCTAATGGCTGTGGAAAATCAAATGTAGTGGATGCCATCCGCTGGGTATTGGGAGAACAGAAGATAAAAACCCTGCGCTCCGAAAAAATGGAGAATATCATTTTTAACGGCACCAAGACCCGTAAAGCCCAGCAGATGGCTGAAGCATCCATCACTTTTGAGAATACTAAAAATGTATTGCCAACCGAATATTCCACTGTTACGGTAACCAGGAGATACTACCGGTCAGGCGACAGCGAATACCTGCTGAATGGTGTTTCATGCAGGCTCAGGGACATCACTAACCTTTTTCTGGATACCGGTATCGCTTCTCATAGTTATGCCATCATCGAACTGGGCATGGTTGACGAGATCCTTAATGATAAGGATAATTCCAGAAGACACCTTTTTGAAGAAGCAGCAGGCATTTCAAAATTCCGTATCAGAAAGAAGGAAACACTTCGTAAACTGGAAGCAACGGATATGGATCTTGAGCGGGTTGAAGACCTCCTGTATGAGATCCAGAAAAATATGCGTTCCCTGGAGAGGCAGGCCAAGCAGACCGAACGCTATTTCAGGCTTAAGGATGAATACAAACAACTCAGCATTCAACTGGCTAAAGCAAGCATTACCCGCCAAAAAGACCAATTGAATACGGTAAACCAACAAATTGAAAAAGAAAACGATAAAAAGGCCAGTCTTGTAAAACAGCAGAACGAAAAGGAAGCGGAAATAGAAAAGGCCAAGAAAGAGCTGCTGGAAAAGGAGAAAAACCTTTCCATTAAACAGCGAGAATTAAATGATTTTGTGGGGAGGATCAGGCAATTGGAAAGTGACAAAAAGGTAAAAGGAGAGAAACTCCGGTACCTGAATGATAAAAGTGAAAATCTGAAGGAACAGATCGGCCAGGACAAAAAAAGTAATGAGCGGGCTACTTTCAGTATTCAGAGCCTTAAACAGGAAAGAAAATCGGCGGAAGCTGCCCTCAAGGATATCGAAAACAGGCTTAAGGGATTGAAGGAAGAACTGGATGAAGAAAAAATAAGAACGGCGCAGATTCAGGAAGAGGTGGACGCCATGAACCAGGTTTATAAAGTAAAGCGGGAAGAAGTTTTTCAGAATAAAAAAAGCCTGGAGATAAAGGAAATCCAACTAGGCACACTCAAGCTGGAGCTGGAAAAAACCACCTCCGACTCGACCGAAAAGTCGGAATCGCTGGCCGAATTCGATATCAAGATAAAAGAAGTTAAAAAAGAACTTGATGGAAAGAACGAAAGGCTCTCACGTCTGAAAGACCAGGAAGCGAAACACCAGGAAAGGATAGAATCAACACAAAAGACCATTGAGGTGATCAGGGAAGAGCTTTCTGAGACTAATCGCACAATTGACTCCCGGAGGAACGAATATAACCTTACCAAATCACTTGTTGACAACCTGGAGGGTTTTCCCGAAGCTATCCGCTTCCTCAGGAAACAGAAGGATTGGGGGAAGAACGTACCGCTGCTGTCTGACATACTCACCACCGAAGATAAATACAGGGTGGCTATTGAGAACTACCTGGAACCTTTTATGAATTATTATGTTGTTGAAAATGAAGCCGATGCTTACCAGGCCGTTAACCTGCTGAGTGATGCTTCCAAAGGAAAAGCCCATTTTTTTATTTTGGAGGCGTTTGACAGGTTCTCGCCTTCACCGGTGAAGTTTTTTGACCATGCCACACCCGCTACTGAAATTGTTGAGTTCGATTCGAAATACCGGAAACTTGTAAGTTTTATCCTTGACAATGTTTACCTGATCGACGGGTTGATCAGTGATATGCCCGACGACCCTGATTCCATATTTATCACCGCCAACGGTAAATATACCAAGCGACGATTCAGCATATCGGGAGGATCTGTTGGTCTGTTTGAAGGTAAACGCATTGGCCGGGCCAAGAACCTGGAAAAACTTGATAAGGAGATCAGGAGCCTCAATAAAAAACTGGAAAACATACAGAAAGAGCTTCAGGACGAACAACATGAACTGGAAAAACTTAAGAATTCAACGAAGAAGGAAGCTATCGAGGAATTTCAGATCCTGATCAACCAGCTCAATGAGAGCTATATTTCCCTGAAAACAAGGGAAGAGCAATATACCCTGATGCTCTCAAGCCAGTCGGTGAAAAAAGAAGATATCCTGGTGAAGATCGAAGAGCTCACTGAAGATATTGCTAAACTCACGCCTGTGGTGACGGAGGAGCAGGAAGATCTTGAAGCACTTTCCAATAAAATATCAAACCTCCAGATGGAGCTTAAAAGTCAGCAGGAAATGCTCGGCATACGATCCAATGCCTTTAACCAGGAAAACATTCTCATGCACCAGCATAAGAACAAACTTGAAAGCTTCGACCAGGAGATCGGATTCAAGACCAGCGCCTATGAAAATTCCCGGGAGCGGATAGAAAAGAACCAGGAAGAACTTAAAAAAACAAACCAGGAGATCAAGGAGTTAGTAGCCACTTCTGAAAGCAGTGATGATGAGCTGGTGGGTATGTATGAGCAGAAAGAGGCTTATGAAGAAGTGCTCAATGAGGCTGAAAAAGGATATTATGCGAGTCGCGGGCAAATAGACCAACTGGAAGGTGAAACCCGGGAATTTCAACACAAGCGTGAGAATATTGACACCATACTCCTCGAACTCAAGGATAAGCTCAATGATCTCAAACTGGAGCTTAGTAGTATCAAGGAACGGTTATCGGTTGAATTCAGTGTCGATCTTGATGATCTCCTAAAAGAAAAAGACGACCAGCCGGAGGAACCGGAAGAATCCCTTCGTGACAGGGTTAGCCATGTGAGGGACAAGATGGACAGGATCGGACCGATCAACCCTATGGCAATGGAAGCCTATGAGGAGATCAGGGAGAGGAATGACTTTATCACCACACAGAAGGATGACCTGATCAAGGCCAAAGAATCACTCACCACCACAATGGATGAGATCGACCTGGCCGCCCGCGCCAGTTTTATGGAAGCTTTTGAAAAGATCAAAAGCAATTTTATCCATGTTTTCCGAACCCTTTTTGGTGAAGAAGACGACTGCGACCTCATCCTCACCCATCATGAAGACCCGTTAAATGCCAGCATCGAGATCATTGCCAAACCGAAAGGGAAAAAGCCCCTGACCATCAATCAGCTTTCCGGCGGGGAAAAGACCCTTACGGCTACCTCCCTGCTTTTTGCCATCTACCTGATGAAACCCGCTCCTTTCTGTATTTTTGATGAAGTAGATGCCCCGCTGGATGACGCCAATCTTGACAAGTTTAATAAAATTATACGGAAATTCTCAGAGGATTCTCAGTTTATAATCGTCACCCACAACAAGCGGACCATGACCACTACTGATGTGATCTATGGCATCACCATGATCGAACAGGGAATCTCGAAGGTGGTGCCGGTGGACCTGAGGGAGTTGGAAGTGTAGCGTGAGGCTTAAAGATGAAAGTTTATAACTATGAGGTAAAAGTCGTAGGCGAAGCAGTTGTTGCTGCTGAAAGCGGGGGTGTAAGGTCGTCTTACTTCGTCCAAATCCTACGCTAAAATTTCCGGATCACAAAGAATACATTGGAGGACACAGGAAGGTGGAGGATCAAATAAGACGCTGTCCTCCCCGGCCCTGACCGGAGGCTTGGATGGAACTTAGAAATACCGGAAAGAAGTCGGAGAAGAATTCACACTGTATGCCAGACTCACACTGCCGGAGGCCGGAGATCACGCAGGATTCATGGCTCAAAGGCCGAAGCATTACCTAGCTGTATCCGCCCAAGATCCATTCCTGCGTCTTATATGGATAGACAGCTTATCAATATTACCCTTTTGCTCTACCGGCCGGGTTTTTATCATTCATTTTTTAGTAATCCCGGCCTTCGATGGATTAGGCTCATTTTTAATAAATAATAATATACCAAATCAAAAAAATAAGTGCCTTTTAATCAAAATTTATCTTAGATTTCTGCGTAGCAGACTGATTTATTATATTTTATATTTTTTTATTTATATTATATTATTTATATTATTTACACAGTAAATTATCGTAAATTCATTTTTATATTAGAATAATTATAAATTTCATAATTTTTTAATTGACTTTAAGTGGTGGTTTTCCTAAATTCCTGCATAACAAAGTTTCGTTAGGGCAAACCGACATTTTTTTATCATGAAGCAACTTTTTATTATCCTGATCCTGGTCCAGGCCATAGGGGTATTACAGGCCCAGCAGGTCAACAACATTATTGCTGAAAAGGATGGGGATTACGTAAAGATCACTTATGACCTTTCGGCCGGCTCTCCATCAGAAATGTTCGAGGTTCAGCTATATGGTTCACACAATAATTTCACGACTCCCTTGCGATCGGTTTCCGGAGATATCGGCAAGAATATCAAGCCCGGAGAAGATAAGATAATTATCTGGCGGCCCATGGAGGAACTTACCACCTTTACGGGTGAGATCATTTTCGAGATCCGGGCTACCCTGCTAACCGGCTATTATCAGGTGACAAATCCTACATCAGCCAGCAAGTTCAAGAAAAAAAGGGTGGTCCCGGTCAAATGGAAGGGTGGACAATCGGACGAGGAGGTGACGCTCGAAGTAGTCAAGTTCGGCAGCCCGGTACTTCTGATCGCCGAAAAGTTGAGTAATTCAGGGTCTTATAACTGGACCATCCCTAAGGATTTTGACAAGGGAGCCGGATACCAGGTCAAGGTTACAAATTCGGCTGATCAGGCCCTGGCAGGCACCAGTAATGTATTCAGGATCGCAGGCGGCATTCCCCCCTGGATAATGGTCGGCGTCCCGGTGGTTGTCGGAGGCGCAGTCGTAGGCGTATTGATGTCGGGCGGTGAGGAACCCACCGACCCGGTAAATCCGACAAATGGGGAAACGGACACAGACCTTCCTCTACCCCCTGATGGACCATCAAATTAACACTTTTTCAACAGCAACTGGATGATCATGAAAAATTATAAAAATACATGCTCAATTAATAGCTTCAAGGTCCTTTCACTGGTTCTTTTACTTCTGGGATTCCTAAATATTTCGGGATATGCACAGAATTTGAACTGGGCCAAGAATTTTGGCTCATCAAACAGTGGTGATATAGAATATACAACTAGTTTAACCCCAACTCCTGACGGCGGCTTCCTCATAGCCGGACAAATCATGGGTTGTAATATTGATATCAATCCGGATGGTGCTCTGGTTCATGAGATCTCCTCCAACGGCTGTCCAACACCTACTTCATTGGATGTGTTCATTGCAAAATATGATGCAAATGGCACATTTATCTGGTCAAAGCAGATCAGCGGATCCGGAATGGAATACCTTGCTAAGATAACAACGGACTCTGATGGAAACATTTATGCAATCGGCACCTTTGAGTCTTCTGACGTCAATTTCGATGTCCTCGGTGGACTGGCACCCGCTGTAACTCTTATTGGAATTCAGGATACCTACATAATCAAATACGGACCTGACGGCACTTTCCTGGACCTTATCCAACTGGCAGGACCCGGGAGTTTCATCCATGGAGAAGCAATTAATATTGATCAAAATAATAATTTACTCATAACGGGTTCTTTTGAAGACCTGATCGATTTTGATCCGTCTGCAGCGACTTTTGAGCTAACATCAAATTCTTCAAGCCTGGATGTTTTCTTCGCTAAATATGACCTGAACCTGCAACTGATCTGGGCGAAAAAGATCGGTGGGGCGGATACAGATCAGGGCTTTGATATCCGCTCGGATCTAAGCAACAATATATATATTACCGGTGCTTTTTATTCCACCATGGATTTTGATCCTGGAACCCATACTGTAGAACTCACTCCAAACGGTGGACAAGATGCCTTCCTGGCCAAATACGACCAGGATGGAAACTATATCAATAGTATTAACCTCGGCGGGAATGATGATGATGAAGCTTTTTATATCGATTTTGACAAGGACAACAATTTATATCTGAGCGGTATATTCGCAGGAACTGATGTAGATTTCGATCCGGGAACGGGCACAAACCTGCTTTCCAGTAACGGGTTTGAAGATATTTTTTTGGCCAAATTTGATCCTGCCGGAAACCATATGTGGGCGCACAGCATTGGCGGTGGAGATTCGGATATAGCTGTAGGTCTGGTGAATAAAACCACCAATGAAATTTATCTGGTCGGCAACTTCTTCAGTAATTCGATTGATGTTAATGTGATAAGTGGCGAAACCATTATTACAAACTTCAGTACATTAGGAACATGTGATATATTTATGGCCATCTATGATCTGGATTGTAACCTGAAGTTCTCAGGACATGGAGGAGGTGAGGATGAGGATTTTATCATGGGAGGAGGTCTTGACAAGCTTGACCAATTTGTTATCACCGGCATTTTTGGATCAGACACCTATCCCGCTGCAGAATTTGATCTGTTTAACTCCGGCTATACCCTGACAAGTAATGGCGCGATTATGACCGAAATGGTGATGCCCAATGAC
>CAZYDB010000150.1:0-2891 GCA_964645995.1 uncultured Roseivirgaceae bacterium | reverse complement strand
GCGGGAGTGATGTTTTTATTTCCTCCTACAACTTTCCTTTATCCGGTACCTATGTTATCGGAAATTCCAATGCGGATTTCATCAGCTTCAACGAGGCAATAACGGCGCTTATTAATAAAGGCATCAACGGTCCGGTCTATTTTGAAGTACAACCGGGTACTTATAATGAACAGATCAGCATTCCTTATATTAACGGCTCCTCCATTGATAATACAATCACCTTCCAATCCCAGGACATGGACAGCACATCGGTGATAATTTCTTCGACAGGCGATGCAGTCAACAATTTTACAATTTCACTCGAAGGGACTGAATATATTTACTTCAGTCATATAACCTTTGAGAACACAAATCCCGATTATGGAAGAGTGATCGAACTGAAACCGGTTAATTACGATATCCATTTTTACTCCTGCATCTTTCAGTCTTCTTCTACCGTCGATGATCTTGTATTCAGGGCAAATTTTGGTGCGGGATATGATGTTTATACCCGTTTTGATAATTGTGAATTCTCAGGCGGCTATTGTGGCATCTACGGAAATGAAACGACCAGAATTGTTCTCGTGGACAATATATTTCATGACCAGAACTCATCAGCCGTAGATCTGTATTCCGTCGGAGAGAATATCATCGTGAACAACCGTATCACGGCTACCTCCCCGGATTACAAGGATGCAGTACAAGTTTCAAGCGCCGTTTATGAAGATACCTCGCCTGGTTATGTAGTCTTCAGGGGTAACCGGATTTCCGTTCCCGGCAATAGGTTGACCAATGCCGTTGGATTTGGTGAAGTAATCAGTGATGGCGCCGTTCAGAAAAGCAAAATAGAAAACAATTTTATTCACGTGGATGCCAGGGCAGACAGTTGTGCAGCCATCTCTATTTATGATTCCCAGCATTTTAATGTATATCATAACAGCATCAATATCACCGGCAGCAACGTCCTCTCAACCGGCTTAAGCCTTTTCAATACCAACTACATTGATTATAAAAATAACGTATTCTCCAATTCGTCAGGCAGCACTTCCATAGCCATAGATAATAATTCCAACATCACAGGTGATTATAATTTACTTTACACGACAGGCAATAGCATTGGCGTATATGGGGAAGCATTCATACCAAGCCTGGCAGACTGGCAATCGGCTTCAGGCCTGGATGCCAATTCATTAAGTTTTGATCCACAATTCGTTTCGGATGCCGAACTCTATACCTACCAGGCAGCCCTCCAGGCAGGCACACCGATCGCCGATGTAACGGTTGACATTGATAATACACCCAGGAATACCACAAGCCCCACCATCGGGGCCTATGAGATCACCGACATCAAATCCGAATACCTGATCGCCCAGGATGGCTCAGGTGATTTTCTGAGTTTCCAGGAAGCAATTTCCTTCCTGCAATCCACCACGATCACCACACCTGTCATCGTGTACGTGGCCAATGGCGAATACAACGAACAGATCGAGATTACCCAGATCAACGGAACTTCCCAGGATAATACGGTCACTTTTACTTCACAGTCAGGCGACAGTTCACTGGTTACCCTTTACTGGGATTATCCGGATGCCACCAAGAATTATACACTGAAACTGACAGGGGTAAGTTATTTAGCCTTCAGCAAAATGACCCTTGAAAGCCGGGGTACAACTTATGCAAATGTGGTTGTGATGGACGGCGAAAGCAGTTATAACCAGTTTCTGAATTGCAGATTTATCACCGTGGATGAATGGGTAAGTGGATACGTACATTATTTGATCCGGGAAATAGGCGGTGACGACGATAATATCGCATCAAAACACCTGGTCATCAAAGATAATGTGTTTATCGACGGTGATATAGGGATCAAGTTACATGGAGAATCAGACGAGGCTACATACAATATTATTCAGAGTAATCAATTCAATTATCAATATGGCTCTGCCATACAATGCACTTACCAGGACGGATTAAAGATCATCGCCAATAAAGTGATCACCGATGACAATTGCTGGAACTACCTCGGTATTGATATTGTAAAAACCGATGATATGGAAATATTGAATAACAACCTGGAACTGTACTCCGAGGTAAACAGGGGGTTTGAGGTAACCAGTTCGAACGGGGACCTTTCCAAACCATTGCTTTTTGCCAATAATTATGTCTATATCCATGGATCCAGGGAATCATCTCCGATACGCTTTTATGATTGTTCCAATGTTGATGTATATTTTAATACTTTTCATTTGTACACAACCAGTACATCCTCTTATTCTTCAGCGCTCAGGATTCACGATAACTGCAGTTACTTTAATATTATGGACAATATCTTTTACTCGCAACTGAATGGAACGGCCGTCAGAATTGAAAGCAATGTCAATATTTTATCCGACCTAAATATACTTTATTCTAATTATGAAAGTTTCGGATACTGGATCTCCAATTTGATCCCGGATTTTGCCACCTGGAAATCCGTATCCGGCCAGGATGCCAATTCGTTCAATATTGAACCAAGATTCTTCACTCCCGGATCATACCAGCTAAAAAATACAGACCTGGATAATCTGGGGTCCCCGATTTCCGGCGTAACCCTTGATATTGAAGGTGAAAACAGGGACGCAACGCATCCCGATATCGGTTGTGATGAATACACCGCAGCAAGTCTGCCCGACCTGATCGTCGAAAATCCCACAGCAGAGCCCGACACGCTTTTCCTGGATGACTCCAGTGACATTTCCTGCGACATCAGGAATACCGGGACCGGCAACCTGAGAAGCACCTTTACCAACCTTAAAATCTACCTGTCTTCGAATACCACCTATGAAGCGGCCGATGATTCCCTGCTGGCAACGCATCCATTCGATAGCATCGATGTCGATGATTTCATCAATATAGGCGGTAGTTACGACTTC
>CAZYDB010000149.1:0-10744 GCA_964645995.1 uncultured Roseivirgaceae bacterium | reverse complement strand
AAACATCATCATTATGGGCGATTTTAATGATGAACCGGTAGATACTTCAATTGAGGATATACTGAAGGCCTTGGATCCGGATCCTGATATTCCTGATTCTGTACAATTATTGAATTTGATGTACCCGCATTATAGAAAGGGTAATGGCACATATTTCAGAAAGAACAATTTTATTGAATCGAATGTATTGGATCAGATAATAGTTTCTAAATCCCTGATAAAGGCCAGTAATGGCATAAAAGTAAAAAATAATACAGCGTATATTTTTCGCAATAAGTATATGATCAATGAAAAAAACGGTATGCCTTTAAGAACTTTTCAGGGTTTGAAGTATATTGGTGGCATCAGTGACCATTTTCCCATTTATACAGATGTACTTATTTATGATTAATTAATATGAAAATTTTCAAAAACACCAGTGTTATGATCCTTTGCCTGATCATAATCAATACGGGCTATTCACAAAATGACAAAATCAGATACAGGTTTAAAGATATACCCAAAAGTTATTCAAATATCAAGATCGATGATCAGGCTAACCTGATTCTTGAAAATGGAGAATCCGGTTATGCCACGCAGGATATTCCGGCATTAAAGACACTCAATAACCTGATCGGCAATCCGCAGGCCACTCCTACCGGGATATATTTTGATTTTGATGGTGCCCTTGAAAACGGCAGCCTGTATTATGGATTGATCAATTATGATGATAGCCGGTTTCCATTGCCGGTCTTTTTCAGGTCACCGGCTAATATTCTTGATGGCAAGGCTTTTATCAATATATTCTCCTTGAGGGGAAGGTATGACATGG
Source organism: uncultured Roseivirgaceae bacterium (assembly GCA_964645995.1). Lineage (GTDB taxonomy): Bacteria > Bacteroidota > Bacteroidia > Cytophagales > Cyclobacteriaceae > JAGTVG01. Next base: position 9,933 of record CAZYDB010000149.1, on the reverse strand, counting down.
TCGGTTGGGAGGAAAAGGGACAAGGGATCATTGGATATCGTGTGATCGACAGGAATGGTGATTTTCTGTATGAAGGGAGGGTCGGTTTTGAAGGCAAGGGTCCCTTTCAGCTTGATACCATAGTTGTAGAAGGTCCCTTCATAAACCTGCTGACCCATAATTCACTCACGCTTTCAATGGATTTGAATTTACCCGCTCATGTGACTATTGAAATTGGGGGTAAAACGTTCAGCAGTCAGGCGGAAAGCACCCATCATGAAATCCCTGTATCACAATTAAAACCGGATACTGAATACCCCTACACTGTACGGATTGGTAATAACAGTGAATCCTATTCGTTCAGGACGGCTCACCGGCCCGGGACCCGCAAAAAATTTATTTTTAGTTATGCGAGTGACTCGAGATCAGGAGCCGGTGGGGGTGAAAGGGACTTTTACGGAGCCAATGCTTATATTATGAAGAAGATTGTTTCTCTGGCGAAGTACAGGGGCTCTTCCTTTATTCAGTTTACGGGGGATCTTATTACAGGGTACAAAAACGACCCGGATGAAATCAGGCTTGAGTATGCCAACTGGAAAAGGTCGGTAGAACCCTATGCCAGGTTCATGCCAGTGATTCCTGGTATGGGCAATCATGAAGCAGTCATGCATTACTGGGGGCTGCCCACCGGTGAGTATTATTCAATTGATAAATTCCCTTTTGATGAGGTTTCCTCAGAGCAGATTTTTTCTGAAAACTTCGTTCTGCCCACTAATGGTCCCGATTCCGAAGATGGTGCGGAATATGACCCAAGCAGGAAGACAACGGATTTTCCCTCGTATAGTGAAAATGTATTTTATTATACCTATGATAATGTCGCCATGGTTGTTCTCAATTCAAATTACTGGTATGCCCCGAGTACATCCTTTGTCGATGTAACCAGTGGCAATATTCATGCTTTTATCATGGATAACCAGGTGAAATGGCTGTCGGGAGTCATCAACAAGCTCGAAGGAGATGAAAATATCGATCATGTTTTTGTTACTGTTCACACACCATTTTTTCCTAATGGAGGCCATGTGAATGATGATATGTGGTATGGAGGGGATAATAGTTTCCGCCCTTATATAAACGGCAAGCCTCATAAAAAAGGGATAATTGAGAGAAGGGATGAATTGCTTGATATTCTGGTAAACCAGTCAAAAAAGGTAGTTGCCTTGTTAACAGGAGATGAGCATAACTACTGTAAGACACATATTACTCCCGAAACGGTAATCTACCCGTCTGATTGGGATTTGCCGAAGCTGAAGTTAAAACGATCGATTTACCAGATCAATAACGGAGCTGCCGGAGCGCCCTATTATGCCCAGGAAGAAACACCCTGGACCCCCTTTGTCAGTGGTTTTACTACCCAAAATGCGCTTGTCCTTTTTCATGTAAACGGGAAAAAGATAGCTATGGAAGTAATCAACCCGGATACACTTGATGAAGTCGATGAACTTGAATTGAGATAAGGGATTATAAGATCGTGGGATGATCAAAACAAACATTGAATATTGTTCCTGATCCACGACCCGCCGCTGCCCAGTGCCAGGCCTTCCTCTGTGCAGAGGTAAGCATACTCCCTGTCAGGAGATTGGTCACCATAATTCGATTCCTTTACAATATCACCCCTGCTGTCGCTGGTTGCTATCCAGGTAAAGGTGATAGTCAGATTTTCATGCGGCTTAATGAGTTCACCCGTTCCATCTCGGGAATAATTTTTATAGATAATAAATGATTCATTGGTGAAAGGGTCTCTTTCAAAGGAATACCATTCACCAACGATGCAGTTATTTTCCAGCGGACCAATCCGGTTATTCCCTTTGATATATAAACCGCAACTGCCCTCATTCCAGTCTGCCCGTTCAAATGTACCGGTAAAAGTCTGATCAAAACCATCTACCGAAGAAATACGGATTGTATTATCAGAAGTCTCAATTTTTAGTGCCGGATAACCGGTGTCATCCAGGAGGATAGACTGGTTATCGGTAAGTGTTCCCAGGACACATCCAATCCCGTTGATCGATTCATCGCAAAACAACACCCGGTCGTCGGATTGTCCATCCAGCAGACCGAGGATCACCGAAAAAGCAGCATTATTCTGACGTGTCCAGGATCCTGTAAGATCAGTCTCTGATAGGGGTGTTGTGCCTGAGTTATTATCACAGTTTATCAGGGGCAACGTGATAAGCAACAGGATGCCGATGATATGTCGCTGTTTCAATCCTCCAACCCTTTAAATATTGAAATATTTTACAAGTTACACCTAATTCATTAATTATAAAATTTTTAAACCCTGCCGGTAAACCTATAGCTGATAAATATTTAAATCATGCTTTCCGAGGCGCTTCTTTGCCAACTTTACATAATTATTTTTTTCCCTTGCCAGGTGCCTCTCTGTTCCATAACGCTTTCAATTTTTTTTTGTATCATATCAGAACGCATATGGCCCCAGTTCGGTGCGATTCTGTGTTTGGGAGGACTCTCACTGGATAATCTTTCAACGGCTATAGCCGGGTCCAGTCTTTCCAGAAATTGAATAATAAAATCGATATAGTCTGATTCCCCGAATAATTCAAACAAGCCCGGATCTTGTTCATACAAGCTGGCAAGAGCTGTCCCTCTGATTACCTGGAGCTGATGAAATTTGATTGCATTGAGTGGCAGTGAAGAAATGATCCCGGCTTCTTTCAGCATTTGGTCCCTTGATACGCCCGGCAGACCGAAAAGCAGATGACCGGTGGTATGTAAATCCCGGTCATGACTCATTTCTATGGATTTAACGGTTTCTTCAAAAGAATGTTTCCTGTTGATTCGCCTTAATATATGGTTGTAGCATGATTCAATGCCGAATTCGAGAAAAATATAGTATTCTTCCGAAAGGCGGGCAAGATAATCCAAGAGGTGAGGATCAAGGCAATCCGGTGTGGTCGATATAGCCATTCGTTCTATTTACGGATGAGAAAGTGCTTCATTATAAATTATTTTAAGTTCTTCCAGGGGTTTGTAGGTATTGGTATAAGGCTGGAATATGCGATAAAGTGTTTTGTCTTTTTATACCTTTTCTTCAGGAAGATGATGCCTTCATTGATCTGGCCGCTAATGGTTTTTTCTTCCAGGCAATATGAAGGCGTGAAGCTGTCGTTATTGCAGTAAATGCAGCCGCCATATCCTTTTTTACCATCCCTGTTCGGACAGGTAAATCCGGCATTGACGGATACTTTCTGGATCCTGCCGCCGTATTTTTCTTTCATCCGGCTGGTATGTGCATTGTATCTTCTGTTATCTCCCCAGGGATAAACGGATGGAATAGCATTCATTATTTTAGTGCATTTCTCAGGATCTCAGCCGGGTGCCAGGCGATTCTCCCGGTACCATCCCTGATCTGGTGACGGCAACTGGTGCCTGCGGCGGCGATGATCGTTTTAGTAGTTGCATTCCTGACAGCGGGGAAGAGAGCCAGCTCTCCGATATTCATAGATATTTCATAATGTTCTTTTTCAAAACCGAAGGATCCGGCCATCCCGCAACATCCAGAAGGGATCTCCTTCACCTGATAATTGACCGGGATCGATAGCGCTTTGAGGGCATAGGATTGTGAGGATAGCGCTTTCTGGTGACAATGACCGTGGAACAGTATCTCGGAGGGTTGTTCCGTAAACGATTCGGCCCGTATATTGCCTGAATCAATTTCATCGGCGACAAACTCTTCAAAAGTTTTACACTGCCCTGCGATCCTGAACGCCTTTTTTTTCAGTGAGCCATCCACCAGGTCAGGATATTCATCACGGAAAGTCAATATTGCCGAGGGCTCCAGTCCGATGAGCATGGTTTCCTCGTCCATTTGACTGGAGAGGCTTTCAATATTTTTCACGGCTAATTGTTTTGCTTTTTTTACCATTCCCTTCGAAAGGTAAGTCCTGCCACTTTCTTCCAGGCTGGGTATCGTCACGGAATACCCTAGCCTGGTAAACAGATCAATACAGGCGAGGCCGACAGGAACATCATTGAAATCAGTGAATTCATCGACAAAAAGCATAACTTTTCTGGACTCCGGTTCTTTTTTTGATGACAGCAGGTCCTGGTTGCGGGAGGCCCATTTTTTTAGTGTTGTTTTGTAAAGTGCAGGAAGGGTGCGTTTGTAGGAGATACCGACCACAGATTCCAGCAGGTGCTTGACCAGGCCGGTCCTGATGAACCAGTTATACAGGGAGGGTAACAGCATGCTGATCCTGTTGAGCCTCGTGATATTGCCAACCAGCCGGGCACGGAAAGGGATCCCGTTCGAATCATAATAATGTTGAAGAAATTCTGCTTTAAGTTTGGCTACATCCACATTGGAGGGGCATTCCGACTTGCAACCTTTGCATGACAGGCAGAGGTCCATGACCTCATAGATCTCCGGGTGGTTGAAAGGGTTGCTTTTCGGTGAATGAGTGAGCATTTCCCTCAGTATGTTTGCGCGTGCACGGGTAGTGTCTTTTTCATTTTTTGTAGCCATATAGCTGGGACACATGGTGCCGCCGGAAAGGACGGTCTTCCGGCAATCTCCGCTGCCATTACATAGTTCGGCGGCCCTGAGTATGCCTTTGGTTCTTGAAAAATCGAAATACGTATTAATGGAAGGCACCTGCTGATCCGGTTCGTAACGCAGGAAAGTATTCATCGAAGGGGTTTGAACGATCTTGCCCGGGTTGAAGATAAATTCCGGATCCCAGCTTTTTTTAACTTCTTCCAGGAGGGCATAATTCCTTTTACCGATCATGAACGGGATAAACTCGCCCCTCAACCTTCCGTCACCATGTTCGCCACTTAAGGAGCCTTTATACTTTTTAACCAGGTGCGCTACCTCTTCCAGGATAGTCTTGTATAAAGCCTGGCCTGAAGCTTTTTTAAGATCGATTATGGGGCGGAGGTGGAGTTCTCCGGAGCCGGCATGGGCATAGTGAACACAATAAAGATCATATTTTTTCAGGGTTTCGTTGAACTCTCTGATGTAGGCAGGAAGATCTTTTACGTCTACAGCCGTATCTTCGACCACGGGTACGGGTTTGGCATCTCCGGGTATGTTGGAAAGCAGACCCAGACCGGCTTTTCTCAGTGACCAGATACGGTTCATATCATTTCCTTTCAACACAGGGTAATGATAACCAAATCCCTGGCCCTTCAGCTCATGGATCATGGCTTTCACGGTTCGGTCAAGATCGTCTTCGTCGGTACCGGCAAGTTCAACGATCAGCAGTGCTTTGGGTTCTCCCTGTATGAAGAAACGGTTTTTCCGTTGTTCAATATTTTCTTTGGTACAATCCAGGATGTACTGGTCGATCAACTCACTGGCATGAGGTATGTATTTCAAGGCCACCAGGTTGGCCTCCAGGGATTCATAAAGGGATTCAAAATGAATACAAACCAACGCTTTGTGAGGAGGAGGCAGGGGGGCGGTGTTCAGCTTTGCTTCGGTGATAATGCCCAGGGTCCCTTCCGAGCCGGCGATCAGTTTGCACATATTGAAAGGTTCACCACCCCTGGTAAAAGGTTCAGTACGTAGCAGCAGATCGATCGCATATCCCGTATTCCTGCGGGTGATCTCGGGTTTGGGAAATTCCTTGATGATCTCCTCACGATTTTGAGGATCCTTCAGTATCCTGTCGATGGTCTGATAGATGCATTTCTCGATCTCTGAGGTACAGCGTTCACCCCTTACCTTCGCTTCGTATTCCTCCTGCGAAAGGGGACCGAATTCCGCTTCCTGCCCATCAGCCAGAAGCATTTTTACAGCGAGGAGGTGTTCCCGTGTGCTGCCATACACCACCGAATTGGAGCCGCAGGAGTTATTTCCGATCATCCCGCCCATCATAGCCCGGTTGGCAGTGGATGTTTCCGGCCCGAAAAACAATCCATACTCCCTCAGAAAGATATTTAGTTCATCCCGGATCACGCCAGGCTGAACACGCACCCAGTTTTCATCCGTGTTTAATTCAAGAATATCGGTCATATACCTGGACACATCCACGACAATACCCTTACCCACCACCTGGCCGGCCAGGGATGTTCCCGCCGTCCGGGGAATAAGAGAAGTCTTTAACTCAAGGGCAGTGCTGATCAGCATCTTAAGATCCTGCACCGACCTGGGGAAGGCAACACCCTGGGGCATTTCACGGTAGGCAGAGGCATCGGTGGCATAAAGTGTCCGGATGGTTTTATCATTGTAAAATTCACCCTCAAGCCGGTCTGCTAATTTTTTCAACTTCTGATCCGTCATGACTTTTCTTAATCGGTGGTTAATTTTTTCGTTTCAAAGATACTATTTAACAGGGAGGTCGTGAAGATACGGTCATTCAAAATATTTTTTCCACCAGGATTGAAAAACGATCAAAGCCCATATATGGGCGGGTGCATCTCCGGGGTTTGATGAGAAAAGTTGCTTTTTAATATTTTCGATGGCCATAGGGTTAAAGATCTCCTGTTCCTTTATAAAATTCCTTTCAAGCAATTCGCCATCGATCCTGAACCGCAACTCGTTCCTGAACCATTCAAGAAGAGGCACTTCAAAACCGTGTTTGGGACGCTTGTAAAGGTTGCCCGGAAGCATGTCCTTCAGGATATCCCTTAGGATCATCTTCCGGCGTTGGCCATTCATTTTATACCGGGATGGAATAGAAAAGGCGTATTCCACTAACTGGTGATCCAGAAAAGGCACCCTGACCTCCAGTCCATGGGCCATGCTCATCAGGTCGACCTTATACAACATATCATTGGGAAGGATGAAATGGGTGTCAGCCAACAATATATCATTTATCGTGTAGGGATCCTGTATGGAGGCGACGATTTCCTGTTTGAATGAATACAGCCGTTCCGCATTAATCAGGGGGCGGATACCGGGAGCCAGCCATTCGATTACTTTTTCCGGTGCTTCCAGTGAAGCCCATCGCCAGTAGCGTTCACCACCATTTAAATTCAGCCCGGCGGAATACCGGTTGAGCTGCCGGACCTTGTCGGCTAGCATATGGTTTCTGGATTGCGGCAATACGCGCCAGAGCGGTTGCATGCCGCGGATCAGCAGATTGAACAGGCTGTTTTTACGGGCCCGGTAAAAGGCCATGTGTTTGTTATAACCTGAGAAGACTTCATCGGCGCCATCACCGGAGAGGGCGACTGTGACATGGTTGCGGGTAAGCTCGCTGAGCAGGTAGACGGGTATGGCGGAAGAATCCGCGAAAGGTTCGTCAATATGCTCGAGGATCTCCCTGAAGCGGGAGAGCAGGTCCAGCCTGTTTACGCGGAACGTGTGGTGATGGGTGTTGAAATGACGGGCCACCTCTTCAGCATGATGCGATTCATCGAACCAGGAAGCACCTTCATAACCGATAGAAAAGGTGTTGAGGTTTTCCCGATGTCTTGAAGCCAGGGCGGTAATGATGGAAGAGTCGATTCCGCCGCTGAGGAAGACCCCCAGGGGCACATCGGCCACCAACCGGTCGCTGACCGACTGTTCGATTTTTTCAGTTACGGTTTTTTTGATAGCCCTGTAGTCGTTGATGGAAGGATCGGGTTGCTGTGAAATTGTATAATATTTTTTTGTTGTCACTTCATGGTTTCGGATCCGGATATAATGACCCGGCAGCAATTTGCGGACGTTTTTCAGAATGGAAAAAGGTGCCGGTATGTAGTTCAGTTGAAAATATAGCAGGAGGCTGTCATAGTCGATGGCCCGTTCAATACCGAAAGCCATGATCGAACGCATTTCGGAGGCAAAAAGGAATTTATCATCATCATGATAGGTGTAGACCGGCTTGATACCGAAGCGGTCACGGGCGATTAAAAGGTCTTTTTCCTTCTGATCATAAAAGGCAAAAGCGAAAAAGCCATTCAGCTTATCCAGGCATTTTTCCCCGTAATATATGCAGGCATAAAGGAGTACTTCGGTATCGGAATGAGTTTTAAAGCAGACATGGAACTTTTCTTCCAATTCTTTTTTCAGGAAGCGGTAGTTATAGATCTCCCCGTTAAAGATCAGCGCATAGCGGCCGGAGGGATCGAACATCGGCTGGTTGGCCGCTGAGGAGGTGTCGATTACGGCGAGGCGCCGGTGACCAAGGCCCACCCTTTCATCGAAATGAGAACCCTGGGCATCCGGTCCCCGGTGGTCCATTATATCGATCGTTTTCTGCAGGTTGATCAGGTTAAACCTGCCGGATTCATTAAAAGCATATATACCTGTAATCCCGCACATCCGTTGAATTATTTCAGTTAAAATTGGGCTATGTGCTATATAATTTGAATTTTTACGCAAAATAATCGATAAATGGGACAAATGAGGCGGTGTTATATACTTTTATTCGTTCTGATGGTCGTATTCCTTTCCGGTTGTGCGGCCGGGCGCAAGGCGCGAACCCGTAAGGTGGAGGCCCTGATCTCCACAGCCCGGTCGTATACTGGAACCCCATACCGGTTTGGTGGGATGAGCCGTGCGGGGATGGATTGTTCGGGGTTGTTGTATCAATCCTTCCGGGCGGTGGGGTTAACCCTTCCACGGACATCAAAGCAGCAGTCGAAGTACGGGAAAAAAGTGCGGATCGATCAGTTGAGGCCCGGGGACATGGTCTTCTTTGGATCCGAACGCCGGCGCCGGCGGGTGAGTCATGCCGGGATCGTGACCTCGGTACGGGGAAGGCAATCGGTGAAGTTCATCCATGCTTCCACCTCACTGGGGGTGGTTGAGTCGGAATTATACACTGATTATTACCAGCGAATATTTGTCCGCGGCCGCCGCGTGAAATTAAAGTAAATCATTATATTTGCACTCGCAAGGAGCGATTGTGTGGTTTATATCACTAAATCTCCCAATCACTAAATCGCTAAATGTGGTTCTGGGGCATTAGCTCAGCTGGCTAGAGCGCTACGCTGGCAGCGTAGAGGTCATCGGTTCGACTCCGATATGCTCCACGAGACAGTGCGAGTGTGAAGTGTGAGTGTTGAGGGATTTCACACTCACACTTCACACTCGCACTCCTTTTCCTACTCCCATTCCGGGAATTGTGTGATATTCAGATCGAGCGGGGCCAGTTTTTTCAGATCGGATTTATCGAGCTCGAAATCGAAGATATTAAGGTTCTCCATCATGTGTGCTATATTAGAGCTTCTTGGAATAGCCACTACACCTCTCTGGTAATGCCACCTCAAGGCCACCTGGGCATTGTTTTTATCGTACTTTTTACCAATAGCCGCCAGTGTTTCATTGGTGAAATGTCCGTTGCGGCCCTGGGCCAGCGGCGACCAGGCCTCCATCTGTATTCCCAGTTCACTCAGATTCTTATTCGCCTTATCCTGGTGGAAGAAGGCATGGGATTCGATCTGATTGACCGCCGGTGTGATTTTTGCATAGGACATCAGTTCTTCCAGGTGATGGGCTTCAAAGTTGCTGACGCCGATCACCTTGATTTTTCCTTCCTCATAGAGCTCTTCCAGGGCCTGCCAGGCTCCTTTGATATCTCCCCGCGGCCGGTGGAGGAGGTAGAGGTCCAGGTAGTCCAGATCCAGTTTGTCCAGCGCAGTCTGAAAGGCCTTCTTCCCGCTTTCATATCCGTAATCATCCACCCAGATCTTCGAAGTCACAAATAGTTTTTCCCGGTCGATCCCGCTCTTTTTGATCCCGGCACCGACAGCTTCTTCATTTTGATAGACTTTTGCCGTGTCGATCAGGCGGTATCCCATCGATATGGCTTCCGCCACGCATCGTTCACCCAGTTCCCCATTAAGATACAATGTGCCGAATCCAAGAATGGGCATCGGTACGCTGTTGTTCAGGGTGACGGTTTCAATTTCGGCAGCTGTTCCTGAGCGGCCTGCCCTGGCAAAGCCAAATGACATGGAGGTACCCAGGCCCATGAACATCGTACCGGCAGCCAGGCC
>CAZYDB010000148.1:10442-10785 GCA_964645995.1 uncultured Roseivirgaceae bacterium | reverse complement strand
AATAAGATACTTCGCCAGGTTAACCCTGATAGGCATCCCGATTTTATCGGGGCACTCCATCAGCCTGATAGGGTGAAAAATTCGTGAATTTTTCAGGTCAGATTACAAATCATAATATTATCCCTCAACCGGATTTATTTAGTTTATCACTTATCCGTTTTTCAATTTCTGCAATTATTTCTCCGGAACTCCGTGTTTGTGGGTCCACCGGATCCAGCACTATATACTCCAGCTTTAATCCGACACCCATTGGAAAAAATCCGTATTTCATTAATTCATAATTCCCTTTAATAACAAAGGGTACGACCACTGCAGAAGGAGCTGTATTCAGCAATACCTGGAG
>CAZYDB010000148.1:0-10432 GCA_964645995.1 uncultured Roseivirgaceae bacterium | reverse complement strand
CGGAAATTTCCCCGATGGATTGTTTTCTGTCTTTCCTGTCGATCAGTATAGAGCCGCCATGCCGCAGGTTATAGGAAATACTGGGTAATCCTCTGCCCAGCTCTTTCTTTGAAATAAACTTAGGGTGATGGTGTCTGAATCCCCAGGCTATGGGTGGAATATCCAGGGCGCTCTGATGATTGGAAACAACGATTAAAGGTCTTTCATTGGGTAATTTTTCAAATCCCTGAAAGCAGATCCTGGAACCAAGAATATGAAGCGACCGGATGATCAGGAGATTCATGATCTCAACCGACCGCTTATGTGCCGCATATCCTCCGAGTTTAAGGCTGATCATCTGGATAGGATGAAAGATAAGCAATAACAATGACAGCGCTATTAAAAAGAAGGGTGTCAGGATATAACTCAGGATTATCTTCATCCGGTTTTATTATTTAAAAGCTCAACCATACAATAATTTATCGAATTGATTACCCCAATTTAGCTTTAATTCAACAGTTGATCGGCTGCCAGCACACAGAGGATCCAGGTAGCTGCTCCATCGATCACATATTCCGACTGCTGCCAGAGAAAAGGCCAGTCTTCTTTCAGTTCCGGAAAATCGGGCCGAATCAGGGCCGTACCCGATACCACTCCACCCGGGATATGGGAGTAATCGGCCCGGTTGATCCCATAAGCAATGGTCATAGAATGTGCTCCCACACCGGAGACAAATGAGATATTGGATCCAGGATGGGTGCCCAGAACAAAATTCACAACCCGAAGGATCAATTCCGGCTCTACCAGGTCAGGAAAAGCCTGGTAGAGGTAAAACAGTTGCGCTGCATATTCCTGAAGATCCCAACCCACACCCCAGACAGCCGGCTTCCAGGGTACGCCAAAAGGATTGGATCCAATCTGCTGCTCTATCGTCTGAATATAATTCCCGGCCATAATCCTGTACAGATCCTGAAATTCAGTTCCCATCAGATCATTTACCCGGGCCACTGAGGCGATCGTCCTTTTGAATTCGTCTTCAATGACCGGAAGCATAGTCTTTAACGCTTCTTTATACTTCTCATCGCCCGTAACGATCATCAATTCAGCCGTTGCGCTGATCATTTCACTTTCCAATAGCTCGGAATAGGTCTGCCCCCCGTCAAACACAACCGGATCATGAACCTGTTCATACTCCCAGATCTTCCCGGCAGCCAAAAGGCATTCCTCTGCCAGATCAGGATAATATTCATCAAGGACCCTGCTGCTGAGGGCCAGGGCCTTTGCCGTTCCGTAGTCCAGTGCAGATGATTTATTAGTGAAGGCCAGCCTGTCGTCCCGTAAGCCGGAATAGCGGCCATCCCTCCGGGTGGAGTCCAGGCGGGGATCATAGACCAGGTTATCGGTCATCAAAGAACCGTCACCCAGGTGAACATATTGTTTAATGGTTGGCGAAATGATACCCGCAATCGCATGTCCGGTGTTTTTATAGCAGTTGAGCAGGTAAACAGCGCCATGCCTCACCTGCTGGACGAGATCCGGGATCCCATCCGGCCGGTGCAGGATCACCTTACGGTCTGCCTGGTCAACTGTGGTCTGATCCCATTGCTGATTAAAGGAGTTATAGGCCAGCCCAAGCCAGTAAACGGTATTGATATGGGAAATGGTCCGCAGGTCATAATCTCCGGCATCATACCAGCCCCCTTCATTCAGGCCGGGTATGTGCTCAAAAGGCTTAAAGGAGGTCCAGGTCGTGTCATCCATTCGATAGCTGTCAAAATGGACCTTTCCCGGTGGCGCCTGAAGGGCATCATCTGTATGGGATAAACCATGCCATACCCTGTCCCGGTCCCTGACCTCATAATGATCCATCTGTACCGGAATAAATGTCCCTAATGTCGGTTGCCAAACCTGCCGATGATAGAGGTCTCTGGACAGCAGAAAGGGCGTTGTTTTAAGGCCATTATATTCAATCTGATACAATCCCTCCTCCTTGATCCCGGAAAAGTTGAAAGCATAATAATGATATCGGAGAAACTTTCCCCGATACGAAGGTTTTTCCAGTTTGATACTGACAAGATCACCGTTGTGGTCTATTCTGCTCAACAGGACTTTGCCGATATATCTTTCTGCCCGGGGTAATTCCAGCATGATCACCTTTTCCTGATCGGGATGATAGCCTATCTGGGAGTGAAGCATTTGAGGCTGCCTGGTCCATTCTTTTACCTGATTGATATTAACCTGCCAGACCAGCGCTTTTTCGGAAGCGCCCGTTTCAATTTCACTGCTGATCCTGTACCAGTTACCCTGACCCTGTTTCTGGTCATTGAATAGTTTCATCATTCCTTTTTCCTGTATGATCTCAATTTTTTTCAGTGCATCTTCAGGAGCGAGAATTAAATGTCCTCCTTCAGCCACCGGAAGTAACTGATCATTTTTTTCCTGGCTGGTTTCCGGATCTTGCATGCCCAGCAAACCCGCCTGCTGATCCATGATAAAATACTTGCCTTCATAGGCTGATGGGAGAAAATAAAAATTGAAATAAACCCTCTGCTGAAGTGATCGGGGCAATGGTTTTTCAAGGTTTACGGTTAGGCGGAACGAATTTTCAAGGAGTACAACCTCCACTTCATACCTGAGTTGCAGGTCCTCAAACTCTTTCAAAACCTTCATCGCTCCCGGTTGTTCATCGAGGATCTTGTCTTTCAAGGATGAGAAAGATCCCCATTGGCCCTGAGAATCCATGACCCTCAAATCGCCATTGGCTGCCACTCGCTCATCATGGGTAATGAGCTCGATCCCCCCCTGCATGCCTTCAGGATAGTTATTATTAAAGAAAAGCAGGGAGGCTGTACTGGAAGAAGCATATCCATTCTCGTTTAGATGCAGTACAAACCTGTTCTGGGGTTTCTTTTCATCTTTAAAGGCAAAAAAAGTGATCAGTTTCCATACAAAAGCGATCACCAGAAAGAAAATGACAGAAACATATATAATGGTTTTGATCTGGGTTTTCATAACGTATGCGTCCGATCCTATAAAAATGGTTTGGAAAGGTAAATAATTTGTTTTAAAAATGTATTATTTTGGATGCTTGTAAAAATACTATCCTGTTTCCTCTTTTTATAAGGATCATCACTTTAAAAAATCCCCCATGGCTAAACCTTTAACAAACAATAATCAAAGGGAAGATGTAGAGGCAAGGACCTCCAGCCGGAAGGGGGTCTCGGGTTTACTCGAAACGTTTCTAAGGCGGTTCCGGCTGTTAAGTTATCTGATCGCTATGATCCCGTTGTATCTACTGTGTGTGCTGGCCATGGCTATTTCGGCAACCCCAGGAGTATACATTTTTTATCAGATCATGGAGGCTACCCATACCTGGATGGACATATTGCATTATGGCAGTCTTGCCTTCGGAGTTATCCTGGGTTATCTTTTATATGGTATTACTATTATTTTTGTAATCCCTTTTTTTAATTTTTTAATGCCTTTCCGGGTAAGACCATTTCGGGGAAGCTATTATTCAATCACTGCCGTACCCTGGTTTTTCCACAATGCCTATACTTATGTCGTTCGTTATACCTTCCTGGAATTCGTTACACCAACACCGCTGAATCTTCTTTTTTATAAAATGATGGGGATGAAAATGGGGAAAGGTGTTCATATCAATACCACTAATATTTCTGATCCGTCATTGATTGAACTGGGGGACAAGGTTACTATTGGAGGATCAGCGACTATTATTGCCCATTATGCTTCACAAGGATATCTTATCGTGGAACCGGTTAAGATAGGTAGGGGGGTGACCATCGGGATCAAGGCAACGGTGATGGGGGATGTAGAGATCGGGGAAGGGGCTGTGGTAGCCCCTCATGAGGTTATCCTTCCTAAATCGCGAATCCCGGCCGGAAGACGATTGAATAATCGGAAGGGAGGGAAAAAATAATCGGATCAGGGAACCTTCTGATTTGTTAAGCCACAAATGCACGAATTAACGTTGGTTTTTTGGAGGGACAAAGATTATCATTTCCGGGTTTGATATCGAATGAAGGAGATGTGGAGAAGAAAAGACGAGGAAATGGAGATGATAGAAACCGTAATGCTATCAGCGGCGTCCAAGGCCTCTGGGGAAGAGCTCAGCAGAGCAAAGGAGGAAGGATCCAACGCGAAGCATAAAATACCAGGTCCTTATTTCATCCACCGAAACAGGGTGAAGCTGAGGCCGGATGTATTAATGCTTATTTGTTAATAGTTTCAGTTTCACCATATAAATAATTAAATCTTAATACGGCTATTAAATGCATATGCATAGAAAGTGTCAATGAAGTAGAAGGACAAAACCTGGCCATTTCTTTTAACCTATTCATAAATTTTTGTTGTTCGGCGTAATTTTAAGATATAGAGGTGATATTCAATAAGATACTTCGCCAGGTTAACCCTGATGGGCATCTCGATAAAATCGGAGCGCTCCATCAGCCTGATAGGGTGAAAAATTCGTGAATTTTTCAGGTTAAAAAATTACACAGCTCTGAATAAAGAGCGGCCCCTCCTACTAATTCGGATGGAATTAAGGCTTTGTTAACTCCTTTCTCCTTTAGTATCTGAAAATTTTCTCCGGCAAATTGATTTTCAACATCATTGACCACACGTTTTTACTCAAATACAGGACTTAATACAGTTAAAATGCTTCGTAAATTCATTTTTGCTATTTTTTTGAATTAATGGAAAAATTAAACACATCCGGTCTTGCGTAGTGTCCAACGACATCAAACATGCGCTTTGCCTCCGTTATTACGTTCAAATCGATATCTGCATAAAGTATGCCTTCCTCAGCCTCTAGAGGACCTGCTATTATTTGCCCAAAAGGGCAGATAATACAGCTATTGCCAGGGTTAATCCATTCTCGGTCTTCCGGATAAAGGTTTTTAAAATCATATTCATCCGGAATGTCATCAACTTTAATAGCCATACAGGTATTCACCACAAACACACCTCCCTCTCTTGCAACGTGTTGCATGGATTGTAGCCAATTAGAACTCTTATCCCAGGTAGGAGAAGCAAGTATTTGAGTACCTGTTTCGTAAACTGCGTTACGTGCTAAGGGCATGAAGTTTTCCCAGCAGATAAGTCCGGCTATTTTTCCAGCTTTGGTATCGTAAGCCTTAAAGGTGGAGCCATCACCCTGAGCCCAAATGAGCCGTTCTCCTCCCGTAGGGATTAGTTTCCTATGTTTTCCCATGATAGTACCATCATCAGCTATAAACAAAAGGGAGTTATAGAGGCTGGTTCCACTAGTTTCTGTATTGCGTTCGTGCATTCCAATCACAACGGTAATTCGGGCATTTTTTGCAGCCTCGCCAAGTTTGTGGGTAGTATCATCAGGAATGGACACTGCATTTTCTACAAGTTTTACATAAAGTTTATTCAATTCCGCACCTTTACTATTGGGAATTAGCCATACCCAATCTGGATATCCAGAAATAAATGCTTCGGGGAAAACAATTACTTTTGCACCTTTTTCGCCCGCTTCTTTTATGGTTGCACAAGCTTTATCAACAGTTTTTTCTTTATTCAAAAAAACAGGTGATAATTGGGCAGCCGCTATTTTGGTTTTGTGTATCATGTTACCTTTTTTTAATATGAAATCTTATGGTACAAATTTGCAACACTTCTGTGCGGTACAATACCACGATTGAACCAAATGCTGAAACAATTGATTCAATTTGATTTGTTTTAACTTAGCTGCTATTGAATTTTGGTAAATGAAGTGGGAGAAATGCCAAATCGTTTTCTGAAGACTTTTGAAAAATAGGTGGGGCTGTTGAAGCCCAAATCAAAAGCTAATTCTGAAATGGTCTGATTACCTCTTTTTGTTTTTTTCAAGGATTGTCGTAAACGTAATTCCTGAATTAATTGGTTGGGAGCCATTCCGGTTATTGACTTCAATTTTCTGTATGCCTGTGATTTGCTTAATCCTAAAGTGCTATATAAACTTCGACTTTTAAAATTTGGGTCGTAAAGATTTTGGCTAAATATGTTGAAAAGTCGAAACAATAAATTTAAATCGTCGGGTTTAATAATTTTTATTCCGTTTTGAGGTATGGTGGGAAGACTTTGTTCTTTTTCAGCTATTAAATGGGTTTCCAAATCAAGGCTTATTGTATTCTTTAAGCTTGCCGCACACAAATACTGAACCTTCTTTTTGGTATCTTCAAATAAGTTTTTGCCTTTCTCGTCAACGGGTTTGCCACTTGATAGTGCTAAAGTGAACTCAACATTAGCACTGGTTGATTTTAGATAATCGGCAATGGCAATGGCACATTGTATGGCATACGAGGCACCAATGAAAGTAGCTGTTACTTCTTCGTCAGGCTGCAAGATAATTCCCCCCTCATACCGTTCAATAAATCTAGATACTTCACTTGAATGTAGTTTATGCCTATTAGTAAAGTCCATTATATTAACGGAAAGAATAGTCCGGTAGCCCGTATCTATTTCCCCTGAAACCGTTTTAGCTAAATCATTTATCTGGTTCCCTTTTCCTAGAAAAAGATTGAATTCATCCTCAGATACTTCAATGATATTGCAAGCAGTATTGCCGTGAGATTGTTTATGAACTTCATTGCAAGCTTCCTTATCGGGACCTTCCATGAGGCAGAACAAAGTTTTGGCGTCTTCATTTACCCAATATTTTAGTTGCGTGACGCCAAACTGTTCTTGAATGGCCAAATCTTCCATATGAGCCCTAACAACATCTTCTACTGAAAACGAGTCTGAATCTACCGTATGGATGTCCATGTATAAAGGCATAAGCTTCAAATTGAGTTTCTCATTTGTACCTAAACGTCTAGCTAAAATGAGTATGCGCCACATTTGCTAGAAGGACAAAGACTTGATGATGGAATTGCCTTTGGGATAGCTCATTTCGCATATCCATTTTAGCATTTGTTGAACCCAACCTCCGGTAGCTAAAGGGCAAAAGTCCCTAAAGAACCGGAAATTGAGCTCGTAATCAAACATCAAAGATTATGAGTAAAAATAGTAAAAATTATCCATGGCTCAATACCAGGCCAAATTCTGCTAAAACATTACCTGAGAAGGCAAAACGAGAGATTCCTGGTTTCCGGGAACATTTTGCCAAACCTGCCAAGCCAAAGGCATGGTTTGAACAGCAGGTGACTATCCACCACCAAAGGAGGTGGCATTAACCCCGATTTTTGACTTTCACCGCAAATTTTTTTCAGGCGCACACGCCTTTCGGGCTAAGCCCCGCTTGAACACGGCCACCCCCTACGGACGTGGGTTTTTAAGTAGTGCTAAACAAATGACTTGCTTCACTTTACGCATATAAAATGTTGTAAGCTGGCCTTCGTTCTTTTCAAGACGGGTTACGTTCCAATTTTCTTTGGGATGGAATGGTGGAAGCTCTTGCCGATTTTCTCGGGATGTTCTTTCACTTGTGAGTTGACTTCTTTTAAACGACAAATTCGTGTTCAGGGCAATCAACTCTCAATTCGTTTTCAGCAAGTCGGCTTTTTAAAAGTTTGCAGTAATGGATACCCTTGTCAACCTTATAATGGGAACAATTAAAACACATTCGTTGAATGGTAATGATGCCCGATTTGTTCAGGTCATAAATTAATTTTAGCAAGCCGTTGAGCATTATAGTTTTTTGTTCTTCGGTCAATTTTTCAAGAGGTTGCTCAATAGAGGAAGCAAAAAAAGATGTTTTTTTGGCTATCTTCTTCCCTTCGGTCGTAAGAGAAAGCGAATAACTTCTGGTGTCCATTGGGTCAGTTTCTTTGGATACTAAATCTTTAGCGAGTAATACTTTTACACTATCGCTAATGGTAGCTTTGGTCATATTAAACTCGTCAGCCAAATAACCTACTTTGCATTTTTCCAACGAATGAAAATATACAAAAATCAAAATTTGAATTTGTATAGGGCTTAATGAGTTTTCTTTGCTTTCATTCCAAAGCAACACCCGAAACGCTTCTGAAATTCGCTCCAAAGCCACCACAATTCGGCTTTCTACTTTTTGATTTTGTTCGTTTAAGTTAAAAGATGAGTATTTCATATTTTATTATGTTTAGCAACATATACCCAAGCCTTTTTGCCCGACTCAAAAGTTTCAAGTATTCTATGATATTGAATTACCTCGTATTTGTCGGTTTCGGCAAGTTCAGTTTCTGTAACCTCAAATATTACACCACCAATAAAATCATTTTCATTTTCTGACTTTACAGCGATTGGGTGATTTTTAAGTTGGCTTTTAGCAAGAACTTTTGAATCGGTGATTTGTAAGTCCTCAATTTTATAGCCTGTCAATTTATCTCGCTCAGCTTTTAGGATACGACCATAATTTTCAAGCTGAACTTTCTCTAACTGTAAAGTTCCGTAAGAAAAAAGTAAATGGATTGTTTCTTTCATTCGCAATTTTCCATTTCAATGATGAAATATCCTTTTTGTTTGATTTCTGTTTCCCATTGTGGTCTTACGCTTTCAATGTGGCAAAACTTGCACTCTTTTGAAGTTAAAGGTTGTCCGTCTTGTCCTTTGGTTTTTAGATAATCTTTACCATAACCGTAAATTACGGCTGTATCCTTAATTTCTTGCGGAGCAATGATGTCAAAGTGCATCACTCTACTGTCTTTTTTGGTTACATAAGTGTCCCAAACTGCTACTTTCATTTTCGTTTTTTTTAAATAGAAGCCTTGCAAAGTTAGGAATCCTATCTTTGCAAGGCAAATATAGTTACTTTACTTTGTAGGGTAATGATAAATTTCCACTGGCAACAGAATACACTTTGTAAACGCCAAGCATAGGTTTATCTCCGTCACCATGTCCACCGTCACCGCTTGTATTTACTTGCATAAAAGCTGCAACACCGTCATAAGAAAAGTCCGTTTTGTTGTTCATTCTGTAATCGGGAACAACTACTCGAATGGTGTTTCCCGAGGTGATAACTTGAAACCCCGGTGAATCCATATACATTGGCATTCCTGGATTGGTTGGCGGCAATACAACTGTTGCGTTTTTGGGGTCAAACTGTTTTACAGCTAAACCGCCTTCCACTCGTTTGTCTTCAATCAAAATTACCCAATGCGGATGCCAAATAATACCATCATTGGCAAAATCACGGTCAGAGTTTTCATCCCAAAGTGGCGTGTCATCAAAGTCGGGGTGTGAGGTTAATGCGAGTGCCACAATGCCTTCCGTGTCACCAAAGCCAACGTCAGTCGGTTTTAGCGTAGTCGGAAATACATAACCCAAAACTGGAGCTCCGTTAAGCTGCCCTGCTGGTGTTGGCGTTGTTTTCCCTGCCGTTCCTTTTACCTGATTTCCCAAATGGTTGCACCAATTTCAGCAGAGTGTTTTACGCTTACTTTTTTGATTTGAAAATCGTCATTGTTGTAGTTTCCACATTTGTCGCAAGCAAAACCTTGAACAGTAAATATGGAAACTCCGATAAGAAGTAGTAAATGTTTCATTTTTTTTGAATTTTTAATAGTTAAAGAATAAGTTAGGAGTCCATTTTTAAATTAGGACTCCTAACTTGTGATGTTAAATTTTTTTAGCCTTTAACGTCAGCCATTGAAGCACCAAAATTAAGGTGAAGCACGTTTCCGTTTGGAGTCAGCAAAGCTGGAACAGATTTTACACCTGCTTTTTCAGCTTCTGCAATTCGGATACGTTCTTCGCCAATGTGAACGATTTCAACATTGGTTGCACCAATAAGATTTACAATGTCGTGTTCTGCACTGATGCAAACAGGACAACCTGCGTGATAGAAAATTGATTTTGCCATTTATTGAATGATTTAAATTGTTGTTTGGCATTATTGCCGTGACAAATTTAGTTAGGATTCCTAACTATATAAATTATTTTTTGAGTTTTTTTTCAAAAATGATGTATGGCTATGATTATCATTGGTATAAATTTCTATATATGGTGCAGGGAAATTGGCTCTTTTGCAAAACTTCGGTGGTGTGCTGTTTTGCAAATGTGCCAATGTGCGGTTGGCTAAATTATTTTTAAAAATATGTAGTGGGAACATTTTTAAAACATTCGGGTCGGTCTGTGTGTCGCCAAAGTCAGTCCGAAAGTACTTGTCAAGATGTCAAAGTTTGTTTTTCAGATGTCTGTTTTTTCGGAGTATGGCCGTTCTTTAGGCTTACAACGGTCTAGTGTAGCCGTAGTAAGGGATTATGGGCTTCGTCACTATCAACCTACACGAAACTTAATGCGTGGTAGAACGCTCAAAAAACCTCTGAAACCCTTATTAAGGCTACACTTTAATACCGGCTGGTGTTCTATATATTTTCTATATTCATTGTATTTCTGTCTTTTCAATCGGCTTGTAATTCATTTTTTTGTTCGGGATATTTAGACAATTTCTGTAATGGATTTATAGGAAACAAAAGTCGGAGAATTATGACCTATTTTTATTGCATTT
>CAZYDB010000147.1:8511-10795 GCA_964645995.1 uncultured Roseivirgaceae bacterium | reverse complement strand
TTATCGGGGTGCTCCATCAGCCCGATAGGGTGAAAAATTCGTGAATTTTTCAGGTAAAATCTTTCATGAATATTTTTTGATCTTAATAAAAAATATTTTCTCTTTATTATCTTACAAAAAAAAGAAATAAAAATGGCATCAGATTTTTCAAGAAGAGCATTCATCAAGACATTGATGGCCGGCGTAGCGATGGGGCCCGCCCTTATCAGTTGCCAGCGCAGTAACCCGGGCGGCATTCCAACCCGGCCGCTTGGCAAAACCGGAGAATATGTATCCGTTTATGGGTATGGGGGCTGGGATGCCGGCGTTCCTGAAGAGCGGGTGAGTATAAGTATGATCCACGAGGCAATCGATGCCGGTGTCACTTTTTTTGATAATGCCTGGGAATACAATGGTGGAAGATCGGAGGAAGTGGTTGGCAAGGCCCTTGCTCAGAATGGATACCGTAAAAAAGCTTTCATCATGACCAAGATATGTGCCCGAGATTATGAAGATGCCAAAAGGCATATCGAGGATAGTCTCCGGCGGTTAAAAACTGATTATGTAGACCTTATGCAGTTTCACTCGGTCCAGTATGAGGGCGATCCCGAAAGGATAATGGATCCTGAACGGGGCGCCATTAAGGCCTTGCTGGAAGCCAGGGAGGCCGGGAAGTTGCGATATACCGGGTTTTCCGGTCATATGTATCCTGAAATGCATCTTCGCATGATCGATATGTTTGACTGGGATGCCGTTCAACTGCCCTTAAATATCCTGGATGCTCACTATAACAGTTTTCAGAAAAAAGTGCTTCCTGTGTTGAATGAACGAAAGATCGGACCCCTGGGAATGAAATCATTAGGCGGCAGTGGTGCCCCTTTCCACAAAAGCATGGGTATTTCGGTGGAACTCTTTCGGCGATACGCTCTTTCATTACCGGTCAGCACCTTCATTTGCGGTGTTCAAAGCCCTGAAGAATTGCAGGCTGATCTCGATATCGCACGTGATTTCAAACCGCTCAGCGAAGATGATATCAACCGCCTCCTTGATGAATCTGAAGGGCCTGCCGGGGATGGGCATCTTGAAAAATATAAGGATCCCCGCAGCGGCTTCGGCTGTTCGTTTCATACAAGGGTACTGGGAGCAGAAAAAGGATGATGGTATCTTGAACGCCTTTCGGAAATTCCTGATCCGGGGAAAAACTGACTGGTAGGCAGGATTAATTCCTTATCGTGCTGATGGGATATTTCCTGGAAAATTGGTTGTCGGGCAGGCTTGCAGGCGCCTTTTTCTTCCAACGTTTATGGGACCAAAGCCAGAGTTCAGGCTTTCTGCGTATGCTTTTCTCAATGATTTTAGTGAAAGTTTCCGTGATCTCCCCGGGTTCAGTGTTCCGGGGTTCGGCAAAGAGTATACTGAACTTCAGGATATAATGCCCCCGGCGGATACGGTCAACCTCGCCATAGACCACCGGCATATCATGTGCTATGGCCAGTTGTTCACAACTCATAAAGACCGGTGTATCCTGGTGGAGAAACTCCATCCAGTAGCCTTTCATGGCCGAAGGGGTCTGGTCGGAGACGAGTCCCGAAGCGGACAGGATACCCTCCTTTTTTTCTTCTTCCAGCACCTGACGGAATTTCCTGGTGGGTACCAGGAAGGTTCCGAACCTGGAACGTGACGTTCTTAAAAACCGGTCAAATACCGGGGAGGAAAGCTGCTTGTAAACGGTATTTACCCGGTGGCGGGCATCCAGCGTATACCTTATCGCACCAAACTCATAATTCCCGTAATGCGCACATACGATCAGTATGCTTTTTCCCTGGTCATAGAGCTCGTTCAACTGCTCATGACCTTCCAGTAGCATCCTTTTCCTCAGTTCCTGTTCGGTGATGGAATACATCTTGAGCGATTCCATGATCAGGTCGGAAAGGTACCGGTAAAAGGAATTAGCTATTTTCCTGATAGCCGCCTCTGATTTTTCGGGGAAGGAGTTTCTCAGGTTGTTCATCACCACCTTCCGGCGGTAGCCGATCAGTTTAAAAAGTATCCGGTATATCAGGTCAGATAGGAAGTACGTTGCACGGAAGGAAAGGGACCCCAGTCCTTTTACAAGGGCTATGACCAGTTTTTCAGTTATTTTTGCCATCGGATGATTATTGCCTGTACAGGATTTTAACAACGAATTTACATTTTTATTTTTATATCCATCCTGCCACCAGGGACCTGTCCGAAGATGAACCTTGTTCACCGTAGCTTCAGCGAAGACGAATCTTCCCGCAACCAGTGTGCCGGTCCGGGGTCC
>CAZYDB010000147.1:4503-8501 GCA_964645995.1 uncultured Roseivirgaceae bacterium | reverse complement strand
AAACGATGCTTTTTACCGCGACCCGCCAAATTCTGTTTTCAATGAGTTATCCACGTTCATTCTTTTGTTCTTCCGGGGATGCGTGTTGGTCTGCCGCTTTTTTTATCCCTTCTGCGGACTACTTCCCGGAGGGGAAGCGGGCGAATGAATAGCCCCGGTCTTTGAGGATGGATACCATCTCATCAAGGCGGTTATATAATTTATCGGGTCTCCTGGGGTCGGTGCCGGGATGGATTAGCAGAATAAAACCATGCATTCCATTTTCTTTCTCATAAGTCAGGATGTTCCGCATGATCGTATCGGAGTTCACATAACCCTTGCCCATCTGGGGATAAGTATAGTCGGCATTGGAACGTGTTCCCGGGCTGAAATTAACCAGGACCAGGCCCCTCTCCGCAGTCCATCCGGCGATGGCCCTGTTATACCATTCATAGGGAGGCATGAAGAAAACAGCCTGCTCTTTCGTAATACCGAATGGCTGCATTTCCCGGTAATTCGCTTCCAGGTCAGACAAAAAGGTTTCCTTGTCGACCAGCAGGGAATCTCTTTTTTCCCAGGAGCAGTAGAGGAGATGTTTGTCGGAATGCGCGCCGAGGTAATGGCCTTCACTTACAAGGGTCCGGATCATCTTCTCAAAGGAGGGGTTGCGGTAAAAATCACCGGTAAGAAAGAAGCTTGCCCGGATATCTTGCTTCTTTAAGACTGAATGCACTACAGGAAATCCTTCCGCAAGATCATGGCCTGTGAAAGCCAGATAAATAACCGGCTTTGTCGTGTCCATCCTGATAAGGGCGCCATGGTCGTCAATAACATAAGCACCGGGTAATCCATCCCCCCTTCGGCATTGCAGCATCATCATAACTGATAATGACAGGAAAAAGGCAATGGTTTTCTTACTTTTATAAAAACAGATCATCAATTCATGTATTGTTTTTATTCATTCATTATGGGCGGGCTGCAGAAAAATAAATTTTCATTTTCACACTATTGAATACCCGGACTCAAAGATCATACTCCGCGAGGATTTCCTGCAGCCAGTTATACAGCGCGTCAAGCATTCGTTTTTCTTCATCATTCAAGGGGGATATTCCCAGGCGGGTTGTTATACCTATTTTCAACCCCCTTTTTGCCAGGAATATTTTGGCCGACAGCGGATATTTGATCCTGGTGACGGCATCCATGATGGAAAGATGCCGCTGCAGTCTCTCTGCTAATTTTTTTTGGGAAGGGTCCCTGACGATCCAGCAAAGGGAATCATATAATTCCGGGTAAAAATTGGCCGATATGGTTGATAACCCCCGGGCGCCTTCTTTCAGCGATTCGAGGGCTGTCGGCGTGTTGGCATTGAAGAGACCCATAGGCGTGCCTTTTGCCGCTGCGAGTTTTTTGCGGATTGCTTTTAGATTGCAGGAAGTATCCTTAAAATAGTAAAAGCGGCCGGTTTTCGCCAGCCATGTGGTCATTTCCGGTGACAACAGCCGTTTATAGGGTTCCGGGCACTCATAGATGCCCAGTGGTACCTCCGGAGTAGCTCTTAACAACTTCGCAAATCGTTTTTTCAGGATGTCGTCTTTCTCTTCTTCAGCCACCAGGTGACTGGTAACCAAAACGACAGCATTAACACCCAGGTCATATATTCTTTTTACATTCGTTACCTGCAGGGAGAGATCATCGCCGAAAGATCCTGTGGCGATCACCGGGACCCTGCTGTCAACGGTTTTTATAACAGCCTTAACGAGCGTTTCCCGTTCTTCTTCTGAAAGTTGGTACATCTCACTTGAAAGGCAATTGGCAAAAAGTCCGGCCGCACCTTTAGCAATATAAAATTCTATAAGCTCTTCCAGGGCATTAAAATCAATAGATTTATTGCCGGTAAAAGGTGTCAGCATTACGGGCCATAGTCCTTCCGGAAATATCCGTTCATTCATGACCTGAAGATAACCATTTAACTACAAAAGTGATGATCAGACCGGATAAAAAAATTGAAAGGGTACCTGTCACCACGATCATATAGCTATGAAGGCCGGGCCGAAGAAAAGCGAGGCTTTCGGGAAGCCTGTCCATAAAGGTCATCCCGGTTATGATCACGATACCGATACAAACCGAGAGGACTGCTATCGTATTTCCCGTTCGCCTGGATATCAGTCCCAGGAGAAACAGGCCGAGCATCCCTCCGGCAAAGATGCCGGACAACTGCCACCAGGCATCGAGTATGCTTTTTACACCGGTCAGCGCCAGTCCGGTGAATGTCCCCGCCAGTCCCCAGGATAAGGTTCCCAGGTGTAAAACGCGCATGGATGTCTTTTCATCGGGGGTTTTATTAAGGTAGCGCTTATAGATATCAGACCAGAGAATGGTGGCGGAGCTGTTCAGACTGGTATCAAGGCTGCTCATGGATGCCGCGATCAGTGCCGCGATCAGCAGGCCGGTGAATCCGGCAGGAAGACGGGTCACGATGTATTCCGGGAAAGCCCGGTCACCGATCATCGTATCGTCCACGCTTTCCGGACCGATCCGGATACCTTCGGTACTTTCCAGCGACTGTTTGGCAACGATCCGTTCCTTTACCGGTTCCAGATATTCCGGGTACGACTGGTAATACACCCACAATCCTGTGCCGATCACGAAAAAAAGAAAGGAGATGGGGATGTATATCCTGACGCTCATCCAGACCGAACGGGCAGCACCGGATTCTGACCGGGCCGTATGGTAGCGCTGGATGAAACTCTGGTCGATGCCGAAATTATTCAGGTTGATGAAGAGGCCGTAGAGCAAGACAACCCAGAAAGTTGATTGAGTGAAATCAGGCTTCAGGCTTCCCAGACTGAATTTATCATGCAGCAGCCCCTGTTCTATAAAAGTTTCCCATCCACCGGGGATATCGATAAAAAGCAGGATGACAATAACGACAGCTCCGGCGGTGAGTATGATGCTTTGCACCACATCGGTCCAGATGACCGCTTCTATCCCGCCCAGAAGTGTGTAAAGGGTCACCAGCAGGCCAAGGGAAAGGATTAATATGTTCAGCGGCAGCCCCAGCAGGGCCTGCAATACGAGGGCCACACCAAACATGATCGACCCCATCCGGGCGAGCTGGGTCAGCAGGTAGCCTGCCACCATATAGATCCGGGCCCAGGCGCCGAAACGTTTTTCAAGATGCTCATAGGCTGAGATATGGCCGGTTCTCCGGTAGAAAGGCACGAAATAACGGGCCGCCAGCCAGGCGGCCACCGGCAGGGAAAGGCTGAAGACGAAGGCATTCCAGTCCGACGCAAAGGCTCTGCCGGTCACTCCGATAAAGGTATTACTGCTGAGATAGGTGCCGAAGATACTCAGGCCGACGACCCAGGCAGGCAGCCGGCCATCGGCGTAGGTGAAATGACTCGCCGTCTTATGCCTGATAGCAAAATATACTCCCGTTAATACCAGGGCTGCCAGGTAGACTACGATAATGATAACATCCGTCAGGGGTAGTTTTCCCATATCCCGGTTTAATGAAAATGCCTGTTTCCCTCGATGAAAGCTAAAGGAACAAAGATTTTTTCTGTTACGCTCATTTTTCTGCGAATTATTTCCGAATATTATAAGCAGAATTTTTTCACTCAATCGGTTCGTTTTTCCATGGAAGATACTGCACTTGCGCTGGATCTGGGCGGCACCAAATGTTCGGGTGCGCTGCTGGATAAAGAAGGCAATATATTATTCAGTGAAACTGTTAAACTGGAAAACCGCAAGGGTCAGGCGGTGGGCCGGCTGATACTGGATCTTGTTAATTCTTTACAAAGCCGCCTTGACCGGCAGCGATATACGCTTACCGGTGTCGGAGTCTCTGTCCCCGGCATCAGTTACCGTGATTCCGGCACCATCTGGGCGCCTAATATTCCCGGCTGGGAAGACTATCCGCTCCAAGCGGAACTTAAGGAAGCCGTTGATCCCGGCATAGCGGTAGTCATTGACAGCGACCGGGCCTGTTGCATCCTGGGAGAGACCTGGAAGGG
>CAZYDB010000147.1:0-4493 GCA_964645995.1 uncultured Roseivirgaceae bacterium | reverse complement strand
AAGGGGGTGGCGAGTGGCAGCAGGGATGCCATATTTCTGGCTGTCGGCACCGGCATCGGCGCCGGGATATTAATCGATGGCAGGGTGTTGCGGGGTGCCCGCGACATCGCCGGCTCTATCGGATGGATGGCGCTGGAGACGGAGTACCTGGACCTCTATGAGAAGTACGGATGTTTTGAATATCATGCTTCCGGCGATGGACTTGTCCGTGAAGCCAATGATCTTATGAACCAGTCCTTCCAGGAAGATCAAACCGGTCTTATGAAGGACCAGGTGGCCACACCCGCCATCTTCGGCGCCTTTAAAATAAACGACCCGGTAGCTTTGCAGGTGATCAAAAGAGCCATTCGGATGTGGGGGAAAGCGGTGGCTAACCTGGTCAGCCTTTTTAATCCTGAAGTGATCATTTTCGGAGGCGGGGTATTCGGACCGGCAACGGAATTTATTGATGACATAAAAAAAGAAGCCGCCCGGTGGGCTCAGCCGGTCAGCATGAAGGAGGTAAGGCTTGTGGCGTCAGCCTTGAAAGAGAATGCCGCCCTGGTTGGGGCCGCCAGGCTTATCTTTATAGAGAGAGGAATAGAATGAATAGCTTATCCTATAATAAAAGACTTGTTTTTGTTGCCGGCTTTTATGGTATTTTCCTGTTTGGCATATCCATCATCACCCTGGGGTCTACCCTGCCCCAGCTAACCCTTCAATACGGTTTGACGGAGCTCAACAAGGGCACGCTGGCTTCTGTATTGCCTGCCGGCATATTGATTGGTTCTCTTGTATTCGGGCCTGTTGTCGACCGCTACTCCTACCGGTACCTGCTTGCCGTCTCCGTTCTGCTGATGGCTGCCGGTTTTGAGCTCATCGCCTTTGCCGGGGCTTTTTATCAGCTTGGCATAGCATTTTTCTTCATAGGCTTCGGCGGAGGTATGATCAATGGGGCGACCAGCTCTATGGTATCTGATTTCAGTGATGATGCCGGCGAAAATAAAGGAGCCAACCTCAGCCTGCTGGGTGTATTCTTCGGACTCGGATCCCTCGGAATGCCTGTATTGCTGGGGTCATTGGAGGAATGGTTCAACTATTCACAGATCCTTACAGGCCTGGGGGTGGCGATGTGCCTGCCTGTCAGTTTTCTCCTGTTGATCGGCTACCCGGCACCCAAACAGGCGCAGGGTATCACCATGAGTAATATTGCTCTGCTCGTCAAGGATAAGCTGCTTATATTGATGTCTTTTATTCTCTTTTTTCAGTCAGGATGGGAGTCTCTTGTTAATAACTGGACGACAACCTTCCTGATCAATGTGCGTGGTTTTGAGGAAAAGACTGCCCTTTTTTACCTGACCATCTTCGTGATCACCTTTACTGCCGGACGTTTTGCCCTGGGATTCCTGTTGAAAAAGTATCCGCCGAGAACCGTACTTTATGTGTCGATAATTTCAGCGCTGACGGGCGGTATTATCCTGGGTATTTTCAGCCGGGAAATTATGATCATCATTGCCCTTGTAATTACCGGGTTCGGACTGGCTGCCGCATTTCCGGTGATCCTGGGTCTTGTAGGTGACCGTTTTTCAAAATGGTCAGGAACCGCCTTTGGTATTGCCCTTACAATCGCACTTACCGGTAATATGATCATTAATTATCTGGTAGGGGTATTCAGCAATATGTATGATATGCGTGCGTACCCGGTAATCCTGGTCATTACCGGAAGCTTAACCCTACTGCTGAGCCTGATAACACTTGGAAGAATTATCTCTAAATCATAAAAACAGAATTTATTATGTTAGCAAAAGAATGGTTAAATAATACCCGGAAGGTGATGGATGATATCGAAAGCACACAACTGTCCACTATCCGGGAAGCAGCAGCTATCATGGCCGATTCGATAGAAGCCGGCCGGTGGGTCCATACTTTCGGCTGTGGGCATGCCACACTTCCGATAGAAGAGATGTATCCCCGCATTGGTGGTTTTGTCGGATTTCATCCTATGATAGAGCTGCCCCTTACATTTTTCACCAATATTGTGGGAGGGATGAGTGTGCAGCAGTTTGTATTCCTGGAAAGGGTGGAGGGTTATGGCAATAAGATCATGGAAGGGTGGAATTTTGATGATCGTGATTGCATATGGCTTTTTTCTCATACCGGTATTAATCCCGTCAATATTGATATTGCCCTCCAATCGAAGAAAAATGGGATGAAGGTGATCGTATACGGCAGCGCTGCGGAGGCCAGGGATAAAAAAAGCAGGCATAGCAGCGGCAAGACATTGTTTGATCTGGCGGATGTGATCGTGGATACCTGTGTGCCGGTCAACGATGCTTCCGTTCCCCTTAAAAATCATTTCGACAAAATCGGTCCGGTATCAACAATGGCTTTTGTCACCACTGTATGGATGACGGTCACCACCGTTGCCGAGATCCTGGAAGAAAGGGGTGTCAAATTATATATCCATCCCTCGCATAATGTGCCTGGCGACACGACAGCACATGAGCGGCTGGATGAAGCGCTCCGGGAATATAAGCGGAGGATTGCGGGTGTATGACCCGGGTGGGATGCCAAAGTTTCTCTGCGTATTTTCAGATTAATAAATATACGAGGCGGTTGATCCCGGCTTCAAAAAAAAATTGAATTCTCGGGTTATTTTTTCGGGAAAAAGAAAATAATTTTCCCGGAATGCAACCTTTGGCTCTGAGGTTCATCCTTCTGATAAGTATAAACATTCAATAAATCGTTATGAAAAAAAGCATCTTATCTTTTTTAGCCCTTTTTCTGTTTAACCTTGCTAATGCTCAGCAGCAGGATACCCGAATCCTGGGGTCATTCAGTGAACTGTCCGTGAGTGAAGGCATCCAGGTGACCCTGCTCAGGGGGAGTGTGGAAAAGGCCGAGATCAACACCAGGAATGTAGCTGTTGAAGAGGTGGTCACAAAAGTTACCGGAAACGAGTTAAAGATCTACCTGGATGGTAATAATTACCGGAATATTGACGTAGAAGTCAGACTCACCTATCGTGAACTTGAGGAGATCAGCATCAGTTCGGCAGCCAAGGTATACGGCAAGGATCCCCTCACTGCCACATCAATGGAGATAGATATGAGCAGTGCCGCCCGTGCCGAACTGGTACTGGACGCCGGGCAGGTGGAAATAGATATCAGCAGCGCGGCCAACCTCAGCCTGGAAGGCAAGGCAGATGAGGTCGAAGTGGATGTAAGCAGTGCCGGTGAACTGGAAGCTGTTGATTTAACATGCCGGATGGCGGAGGTTAGCGTAAGCTCAGCAGGGTCTGTATCGGTAACTGTCACTGACCGCCTGGAAGCGGAAGCAAGCAGTGGAGGTAAAATCAGGTATTCTGGTGATCCTCAGAAAGTGTATGTCAATTCCAATTCAGGCGGAAGCGTAAAGAAACGATAAAAAAACCGGGCCGAAAGGCCCGGTCTGCGGATATTAAGCTATCTGGCTTTAATTCAGTGATGATCGGTATCGTATCGATTTAATCGTCCTCTGTAGATTCAGTCAATGAAACATCAACCACTGTTTTATTTCCAGCCGTCACTGAAACATCATCAAGCGAAAACGAATCGTACCCTTCAGCTTCCACTTCGATTTCATAAGAACCTTGCGGGACGCCGGCCAGGGCATAATAGCCTGATTCTTCAGAAAAGGTGACGCTGACGACATCATCGTCTTTTTCAATTTCAACGGCTGCTCCGGCAACCGGTTGTCCCCGGTCATCGGTGATTGTTCCTTCGATCCGTCCGGCTGCAGAAACATTGACGGCCCGGATCACCGGCGTGAAGTTAAAACCCTGAATATCATCCCAGCTTCCTTTGGGGACGAGGGACCTGCTCAGGTCAAAATCAAGCAGCAACTCCTCTGTGATGCCCCCTTCAACGACGATGGGTGGATCGATAAAGATCTTTAACCCTGAAGAGGAACCACTGGGGATCTTAAGATCATATACGGCGCCGCCTTTGAGTTCCAGACTGGCATCACTTATATACATCCGTACGAGATCATAAGAACCGGCAGGGATATCGATCAATGTAAGTTCTTCCGTTACCCCGTTGCGCAGATCGACAAGATTGAATGTTTTGGATTCTTCCATCACAACGATAAATGGACGGCCATTGTCGGAATCATCATCCTGCACTGATCCATCATCATCGCGGTCGTCATCGTCATCATCATCCGCCTCTTCCTTTCTCAATTCAATTTTATCAAGGGTAACAAAGGCGTTTTCAACCGTATCTATGGGAATGGGAGCGTCTGTAAGCAACAACCGGACCTTGCCGTTCAGGGCATTTTGCTCATCATCAGAATCGCAGGAAACCGCCATCGTTAGGAACAAAAGTCCCCAAAGCCATTTCATAGAGGTATTCAATCCTTTTAATAATTCTCTTTTCTTCATATGCTTCATCATTTTTATTTAACCTATTCATAAATCTTTGTTGTTCGGCGTAATTTTAAGATATATAGGTGATATTCAATAAGATACTTCG
>CAZYDB010000146.1:0-10904 GCA_964645995.1 uncultured Roseivirgaceae bacterium | reverse complement strand
CTATATTTACGGTACCGAGCTGTTTTTTTTGTTACCATCTGCCTTTGAAGTTTCAGCAGGGATTCAGCGACTCCGGTATCTCGCTATTGATTTCAACGTTGTAACCGGTCAACTGACAAAATACCTGGGCAATAATTATTTGTCCCTCCAGTCAGGAATTTATCTTAACAATTCTTATAATACTCCTTTTTCAGCGTTGTTCAAATATCGAAGGTATTTTGAACATGACCAATGGATCGGTTTAACGGCCGGTTATGGTTATCTGTTTAATGACCAGGCACAGTCGGATATAGCGCAACAGTCGCAGGCAACCGGAATCAACCTGGAATATAACCTGAACATTTACAGGAATCATTATTTGAAGTTTATGGCCGGATACCAAAATGAGGATCCCGGAACCACAGCAAACAGGAATATGTTTTTATTTTCACTGAACTACAGGGTTTATTTTTGACATGAAAGAATTAACCGAACAACTTCATCGCTTCCGAACGAGGAATTTTAACGGGATAATCCTTATCCGGACGGACGGCACCATCGTTATGGCTAATAAAAACTCACATCGTATTTTCGGGTATGATGAAAATTCCTTGCCCGGCAAAAATATTGAAGACATATTCGGCGCGGACATATTCCGGATGATTGAATATCAATTCCGTCGCGATCCTGCCACCGGTAACTTTCCCGGTGAATCTTTGAATCTGCCGGGGTTAAAAGAAGATAATTCATTGATTGACTGCCAGATACTGGCTAATCCGCTTCCACCTGACATCCCGGATTTGATTTTGTTACAAATCGCTGACCTGTCTGAGATACATGCATTCGAGAAAAAAATATTTGAGAAAAATCATCTTTTTGTCCGTATGGCCAATAATCTGCCCAATGTGCTATACAAAATTCAGATTGAACCGGAATATAAATTCATTTATCTATCGGATGGAATAAAAAAAATCACCGGTTACGATCCGGATGCATTCTTTGGTAAATATGCTGTTCAATGGGAAAATCTGATCTATAAAAGGGATCTGGAACGGGTAATAGAATCAAAAAAGGCTCAACTGTCGATGCTGAATCAATATGATATCAATTACAAATTGGTACGAAAAGACGGGGAGATCTGCTGGATCAAGGATCAGGGTAGCGGCATTTATGATAAAAAAAACAAATTGATATCGATACAGGGAAATATTCTGGATATAACCCGCATGAAATCAACTCAATACTCAAATTATGCCAATATTCTTGAGTTTGAAGATGCCTTAAAAAGCAAAATAGCTTCCTCAATTAACGATCATTTACAGCAGAAACTGGCCATGGCCGCCCTGAGTCTCAAGGAGCTGGAAAATAACCTTTCAGGATTACCGGAGAAAGCAATCAAATCCTTTTCAACAGGAATGGCATTACTGGATCAGTCCATTCGTGAATCGAGGAGAATATCGTATGATCTGATCCCGAGAAGTATCCGTGATTTCGGGTTGACAGCGGCGATCGATGACCTGATATCTTTATGGCAGGAGGAACTGAATACGGAAATAGAATTCCGCAATAATGCGGATGACCTGCGTCTCAATAACTTTCAGGAAAATAGTCTTTTTATCCTGCTCAGGGAGATCCTTGGAATCATCAAAAACAAAAAAATAACCGGGCCCGTCATCATAAACTTTGAACATCTTACCGGTTTTTTTATTTTTTCGGTAGGGGTCAGCCAAAACCAGGAGGCCAGCACAACCTCAACCTGGGATAAAAACGCTTTACAGATAATAAAAAGCCGCGTTCAGGCTTTTCATGGTGAATTCAACCACCGTGTACAGAAAAATAATTATATTGAATTTAGAATAAAAGCACCCATAAACTATAACGGTAATGAAAAAAATTGAGATCCTGATTGCAGATGACCATAAAATGGTCAGGGAAGGCATTCGTTCGGTAATTGAAAATACCCCAGATATAGTGATCACCGATGAAGTTTCTAATGGCGTCGAGGCGTTGATAAAACTGGAAAAAAACAAGTATGATATCATTCTTACGGATATCAGCATGCCTAAAATGGATGGTGTGGAATTGATGAAAGAAATTACGAAAAAGTATCCCGGCCTGAAGGTGATCGCCCTGACCATGATGGGGGAAGGCCAGCATATCAAACAAATGCTTAAATCGGGAGCCAAAGGTTATCTTCTGAAAAATTGCGGCAGTAATGAGTTGATCACGGCGATTAAAAAAGTATCAAAAGGTGAAAATTACTATTCTCATGAAGTTACACAAATTATTATGAATCAATTATCTGGGAAAAAATCCCAAAGAATGTCAACAGAAGTCCCGTTGACCAGCCGCGAGCTGGAGGTACTTCATTTAATTTTAAAAGAATATTCCAACCAGGAAATAGCCGACGCATTATTTATCAGCTCGAGAACCGTCGACGCTCATAAAAGAAACCTTATTGAAAAAACAGGATC
The DNA here is from genome assembly GCA_964645995.1 of uncultured Roseivirgaceae bacterium. GTDB lineage: Bacteria > Bacteroidota > Bacteroidia > Cytophagales > Cyclobacteriaceae > JAGTVG01. The sequence continues at coordinate 8,451 of CAZYDB010000146.1, read as the reverse complement.
AAAAAATATAGCCGGACTTGTATTATACGCCGTGGAGAAGAGATTATTCGAAGATATTTAACCGTAATACCTCACCAAAAAAATCACCCGCATCCCATCCGGCCTGTTGGGTTGTGTGCAGGGGGGGACAGATGGGTAGTGTGAGAGGAGTTTTTTTTGTTTTTTGTACCGGTCAGACCGGCACTTCCCACAAGCCCCTTTACCGGTCGGACCGGTATAAGCCTTTTACCCGTCGGACCGCCGCCATCCCTCGAGGCCTGCTAGCGGTCCGACGGGATAAAATAAAATCATACGAATATGAAATTGCATTATTAAGTGATGCATAAAAAATATTGATAAAATTAAGTATTATACCTATGGATAATCCGGGTTCAGGGGATTACTTTTAAGGTGAGAGATTTTAAGGGATTTTTGTTTGTCAGATTACGATTAATTGCCGGAACGCAAGTATTGGTTTACCGGTAATTAATGGCTATCAGAAGTTATACAATTTTATGCTGTATATCGGCAGTTACTGCTATTGATCAGTATCTGCACGGGGGACTACTATCAAATCTGTCCAAACGAAAAATTATTATACCATTTAACAAAACAATTACTGGTTATCGTTGTTAAATGCCGACAACCATTTTACAGACTAATTGCAGTTATGTTTAACTGATTTTTTTATTAACTATAATGCGTGAATTATAATGAGCCTGATCAATATTCTGATCGTTGATGATCACCAGATGGTAAGGGAAGGGATCAAATCAATATTTAAAGATGAAGAAAATTTACAAATCGTAGGGGAAGCCGCCAATGGAAAGGAAGCGCTGGAAGTTTTACCAAAGTCGAAACCTGATATCATTCTTGCGGATATCAGCATGCCCTTGCTTAATGGCATTGAGCTGATGAAAGAAATACAAAAAACCCATCCTGGTCAGAAAGTGATCGCACTTACGATGCTTAACGAGGCCCAACATGTAACTCAGATGATCAAGGCGGGGGCCCGGGGATATCTTCTTAAAAACTGCGGTAGCAGGGAACTAAAAAAAGCTATCAAGATCATACATGAAGGGGGAACTTATTATTCACCGGAAGTTGAGGCTATCCTGCGGCAATCTTGGTCTGGCAAAAAATCACAAAGGCTGAGCGTTGATATTCCGATGACAAAAAGGGAATTGGAGGTTCTTCACCTGATCTGTAAAGAGTTTACCAACCAGGAAATTGCGGGGAAATTATTCATCAGCCAGCGTACGGTCGATGCCCACAAACGAAATCTACTTGAGAAGACCGGAACAAAAAATATTGCCGGACTGGTTCTCTATGCTATCGAAAAGCAACTCTTTGATGAAATAGGGTGATTACAGATCAAAAGAACCGGCGCCGGTAACCGGATTGCTCCATCCCGGGATTCAATAAGAAAATTTCAGCATCCATACCAATCAAGGAAGTAAAAAAACATCCAGCAGGTAAAAGATTGAACCTTAACCCGAAATATTCATGAATTTTTCGGGTTAAAATGCAACTCCCCCGAAAAAGGTTGCTCATCCACCGGATTAAGCACCTGCCGCAGCAATTTACCCATTTCTTTTAATAGGTGATTTACCTAAAGAAAGGCGGCTTTTATACCGTATTATTGCTATTCATTAGGCACCTACTATACTATTTATGAGGTACACTAATATTCTTCTATTAATTATTCTAACTGTTATCATTTCGTGTGAGGGGATCTATACCGATCCGGTCCGGCTGTTTACAATAAAAAAAGGAGAACATTATTCAACCCATGCAATAGAGATGCTTGATTCAAGGCAAATGAATTTCAGGGCCATGTTCGACAGTACGGCCATCTATGACCTCGACTCGGAAGCGAAACAAAGTAGCACGAACAAACTTCTTGGCTTTGCGGACTGCAATTCCCATCATCATGAAAACAGCGCCAGATTCGGGTGGCAATGGTATCATGACCAACTGGAGATCCTTGCCTATACTTATGTAGATGGAGAAAGGCAGGAGGAATTCATCGGGGTGGTTACCTTAGATAAATACCATTTCTTCAGCATTGCCCTTGAAGACGATCATTATGCTTTCAGGCTCGACAACCTGCCGGTTACCCGGATGACCCGGGGGCAAACCTGCAATACCGGAGCTTATTATATGCTTTTCCCTTATTTTGGCGGACAAGATGTTGCCCCACACGATATCCACATTTATATAAAATTCGACAATTAAAAAGAAATTTTTTAACTTAATATATTCATTGCTTATGAGTCGATTTTGAAAAGTTATCCAATCCATTAACCAACCTGAAAAATGAGAGCACGTATAATTGGTTTTTTTTTACAGCGGAACCCAATCGTTGCAGCTACGACAATCGGCGGGGCATATTTGGCGTTCTCAATGATCATTATCTTTTCGGGCGACAGGTTTTTGTTGATCAGTTCACTGGCTGATAATGCTGCAGAACTAACAAAATATCAATCCGTCAAAGCTGTATTTTATCTCCTGATCACCGGTTTGCTTCTTTTTTTTCTGACCTATACTTTTTTTCATTGGTTAAAAAGTTACCAGTCCGGTCAATACCGGCAATTTGATAAACTACAGAAAATAATTTCCTCCACCATGGATGGTATCCTGATCATTAACCGGAATGAACAGATCGATTTCATCAATGAAAAAGGCGCTGAAATGCTTGGTTATTTACCTTCGGAATTGCTGAATAGAAATTTTGCCTGTCTTCTGGGTGAGGAAAAGCAGTCCGGGTATTTTCACAAAGCCCTAACTGAAGGAAAATCACTGGTCCGGCTTTCTCTCAAAAGGAAAGATGATTCAAAATTATACACAGGTATATCCCTGAGCCGGTTTAATGAAATGGATTCCAATGATTGTATTTTACTGGTGATCCGGGACCTGACAGAAGTAAAAACCTATGAAGAAAAGCTTAAAGCCAACGAGGCCAAATATCAGAAGATGGTTGACCTCTCCCCCCTCGGGATCATCATCACACGGAAGGAAGAGGTGCAATTCCTGAACCGTGCGGCAATCAATATTTTCGGAGGGAAGAATATGCGTGATTTTACCGGAAGATCTTTTTTCCACTTTGTGGAAAAAGAGTATCATAAGAAATTAAAATTAAGACAGGAGGTATTCCTTACTGAAAATATTAATCTCCCATTTACCAGGATCAAATGCAGAAAGATTGACGGGACTTTGATTGATGTGGAAACGGCGGCCGCTTCGTTCGAGATTAACGGGAAAATCTATATCGAAGCAATCATACGGGATATTACCAATGATCTTGAAAAAGACAAGCATATCAGGGATAACGAAGAAAGGCTGCGGTTTGCCCTTGACTCCGCCAACCAGGGTTTATATGACCTGAATGTAAAGACCGGAAAAGCGGTTGTTTCAGATATATACGCAAAGATGATCGGTTATGATTCTCCTGATGAACTGATGGAGACAAATGATAAATGGCTCAACCGGCTTCACCCGGACGACCGGCCGGTGATTGAAAAAGCCTATTCAGATTATATATCCGGTAAATCAGAGAACTATTCGGTTGAATTCCGTCAGCTAACGAAAGAAGGCAGATGGATGTGGATACTTTCCCTGGGTAAAATAGTGGAATATGATATAAAAGGTGAACCGGTAAGGATGCTGGGAACCCATACCGATATAACATCCATTAAAGAGGCGGAAGAAGCGGTTAGGAAAAGCGAGGGTAAATTCAGGGAAGCCATAATGAGTTTTCCCTATCCGGTGATGATCCATGCGGAAGACGGGGAAATAATCCAGGTCAACCATGCCTGGTGTGAAATAAGCGGATATCTTCCTTCCGAGATACCGGATATACATTCCTGGGTAAATAAAGCCTTTCCCGGAAACCAGGAAAGTGTTCTAAAAGTCATCAAGACCACCTATTCTCTTAAAACCAGTATTGACGAGGGCCGGTTTACTGTCAACTGTAAAAACGGGCGTTCGAGGATCTGGCATTTTTCATCGGCACCTTTAAAAAATACCGGTGATGATAAGAGACAAGTTCTTTCCACGGCAATTGATGTAACCGAGAAGGTGGCGGTGGAAGATGAGCTGAAACATTACCGGGAAGAACTGGAAAAGCGTATTATTGAGAGAACAAGTGAACTGGAAGAAAAGAACAGGGAATTATCAAGGATTAACCAGCTATTTGTCGGCCGTGAGTTCAGGATCCATGAACTAAAGGAAGAGATCAGAAAATTTAAGACCGGAACGGAATAATATTAAACAATATATAATGGAAATGTTCCATAGTTTACTTGTTAATGCGTCAACCCTTGTCCTGATAGGATTTGTTTACAGTCTGCTTTATAACCGGTTTTTAAACAGAACCATATTATTTCGTGTGATCACCGGGGTACTTTTCGGATCAGGGGCGCTGATAAGCATGTATTTGACTTTTTACTGGCATAACGGGATCTCGTTTGACGGACGCACCATTTTCTTAAGCCTTGCCGGGTATATCGGAGGGCCTCTCACCGGCATGGTTGCCATGATACCTGCAATTCTATACAGAATCATTATGGGTGGATCCGGTACGCAGACCGGCATCTATGTTATTATTACCGCCGCACTACTGGGCTGTATATTTTTCTGGATAAAGAAAAAAAGACCGCCAACCAATCATTTCCTTCATGCGTTCCTGTTGGGTATTGTCGTTCATGTCATAACGATCCTGCTTTTTTTTACCCTTCCAACCCCGGATATCCTTGATATCATTGGGCTGATTGTATTTTCAATGATGCTTCTCTTCCCCCTGGCCACCGGTCTTATCGGATGGCTTTTTCATGAACAGGAAGAGAAATATAAAAACATCAGGATCATCAAAGAAAATGAAGAAAGATTCAAAAAGTACATCAACCAGGCGCCCGTAGGGTTTTTCATATACAACAGATCGGCCGGCCGGATCCGGTTTGCCAATGATACTTTCTTCCATTTGACCGGTATCCAACCTGATAACCTCAGCAAAACTTCTCTTTCCGACCTGTTCCGGTTCAATTCCGAAGCCATGAACATTACCGGTTTTTTTGCTGAAAACGATTGCAGGCAGCAGGTAGAATTAAAAAAGAAAGCATCTGAAAAAGAATATGCCGATTTAAATCAGCATCGGATCGATGAAAACACCCATATCGTTTACCTTAATGAGATTACAGAAATTATCAGAGCGGAAAGAGCGGTTAAGAAGCAGGAAAGGATTGAAAAACTCGCCTTCATGGGTACCAGAGACGGTATCTGGATATGGGACATCGAAAAAAGTATTCAATTTGACGAGCGCTGGGACCGGCTACTCGGCTATAAGCCCGGTGAAATAGAATATACACCCGAATGGTTTCAATCGCGCGTGCATCCGGAAGATCGTGTCGTACTCGACGAGGCCCTGGAAAACTATTTATCCGGAAAAAAGGATTACTACGAAGTCGAATACAGGATCCGCTCGGCTAAGGATGACTGGCGTTGGATCTGGGGGATCGGAATGGTTTCCAAAAGGGATGGAGAAGGCCGGCCTGTACAGATCTCCGGTACCCACCGGGATATTACGGACCGGAAAGAAATGGAAGAAAACATACGAAAAAATGAAGAGCGGTATGCGTTGGCCCAGGAAGCGGCAGGGATCGGCACCTGGGAGCTTGACCTTGTTGGAGGTAAATTGACCGTGTCACAATTAGCCAAAAAGATCACCGGTAGTAAGATGCAGTCATTCACAGGGAAATATGATTTTCTTATCCGGCATGCCCCGGAAGAGGATAAAAAAAGAGTGGAAGAAGTGATTAAAGATGCCATTGATAATCAGTCCGCATTCGAATTTGAGCACCGTATTCAGCGTAAAGACGTAAAAATCCAATGGGTTTCCAGTAAAGGAAAGGTGATCGCAGAAAAAGAAAAACCGGTCCGGATCATCGGTATTATTCAGGATATCACCAAAAGAAAAGAAACGGAGCTGCAACTGGAAAATTCTTCACGGACATTTAAGGCCCTCTTCAACAATTCGATGGAGGGTATTGTCTATAGCAATTTAAACAACCAATATGTATATGCCAATACTGCCTTTCATAAAATGACAGGTTATTCACCAAAGGAAATGGCCGGAAAGTCATGGTATGATATCACGCTGGAAAAATGGCATGATAAACAGAAGGAGATCTATAAGAATAAATTACTGGTAAAAGGCCAATCGGGTATTTTTGAGAAGGAATATCGGCATAAAAACGGTAATATTATTCCCGTACAGTTAACGGCTTCACTGGATTATGATCATGAGGGAAACCCAGTTGGGATCTGGACCATCGTTCGGAATATCAGCGAGATAAAAAAAGCCATGAAGGACCTTGACCTGAGCGAGGCCAGGTTCCGGACCATGATCAGTTCCTCTCCTGTCGGTACTTTTTTAATGGACCGGAAAGGCAGGATGATCTATCTTAATGAAGCCTTCGTCAAACTTACCGGAAAGACAGGCAAACCGTTAAAGGAAATCTGGTGGAATTCCCTGCATAAAGATGATTTAAAATCAATCAGGGAAAGTTTCACACGCTCCTTGAGGGCAGGCAAAACCTATGAAGGGACCGTCAGATACCTCCTGGCCGGGGGGATTATCAAAAACCTTGAAATAAAAACCGTCCCTATAAAATCACAAAACAAGATTTCCGGATTCGTGGGCCTGGTACTGGACATTACCGATAGAGTTAATACTGAAAAGATATTGGAGGAACAGAAAAAATTATTATTAAAAAATATTGATTCCGGAACCGTTGAACTGGAAAAGAAAACAAAAAACCTGGAGGCCACGCAAAAGGCATTAACGTATCTCCTTGAAGATGTCAATGAGACCAGAAATGAACTGGAAAATTCAAATAAGAAAATGGCCTCCGTTATTCAGGAACTCGAAGCCTTCTCCTATTCGGTTTCCCACGACCTCAGAGCCCCTTTAAGGAGTATTGACGGATTCAGCTATGCACTGCTGGAAGATTACAGCCACAAACTTGAAGGAGAAGGAAAAGATTTCCTGGAAAGGATCCACCAATCTTCAGTACGAATGGGTCAGTTGATTGAAGATCTGCTTCAACTATCGAGAATATCGCGATCGGAAACATTTTCAGAAAAAATCAATATTTCAACCCTTTGTCATGAGATATTTGAATTGCTGATCAATGAAGAACCGGACAGGGCCTTTACTTTGCATATTGAAGAAAATCTAAGCGTGCATTCGGACAGGAGACTGGTCCGGATCATGCTCCAGAATCTCCTGGAGAACGCATGGAAATTTACAAGGAACCAAAAAAAGGCTGTTATCAAGATCGGGATGTTGAAAACAAAAGCAGACGAAAAAAGGCCTGTCCTCTTTATAGAGGATAACGGAACCGGATTCAACATGAAATACCAACAAGAAATATTCATACCTTTCAAACGTCTCCACGACGAAGGTTCCTTTGAAGGTACGGGTATCGGTCTTGCAACCGTAAAACGTATAGCCAACAGGCTCGAAATAGAGATATCGGTTGAATCCAATCCGGAAAAAGGATCATCTTTTTTCCTGAAATTCCCTGGATAGTAATTACATAAATGACAATAACGTGAAAACAAAAAACATTAAGATCCTAATCATTGAAGACTCAGAGGATGACGCCCTCCTGCAAATAAGAAAAATTAAGAAAGAAGGTTTTAATCCATCCTATAAGATTATAAAATCCCTGCCTGACCTTAAGGAATCGCTTGCAAAGGAGTCCTGGGATATCCTGTTATCGGATTACAACCTCCCCGGCTTCACGGGCCTGGATGCCTACTATGTTTTCAAATCACAAAAGATCGATATCCCATTCATCATCATTTCCGGTAAGATCGGCGAGGAAACAGCCATTGAAGCCATGCGCCAGGGAATTCATGATTATATAATGAAAGATAATCTTTCCAGGCTTACTCCGGCAATTGAAAGAGAGTTGAAAGAAGCTGAGATCCGGGAGAAGAGGAAGAAAGCTGTATCAGATCTCAAAATAGAACGCACAAAATTTGAATCCTTCATCAATAGCACCCCCTTGTCCGTAGCTATTATTGAAAATGAAGGAAAAATTCTTTATTTAAATCCTGCAGCTACTGAATTGTTTGGATATACCCTGGAGGAATTACCGACGATTGATGATTTTATTGAAAAGGTATTTCCTGATAAAAAAAACAGGAAACTGGTGAAATCCTTTTACCTGAATGAATTTGATCCGCAGCGGCCGAATCCGGAAATAAACTTCCCGCCGTTCACATCCAGGGATGGAAGCATTAAATATATAAAGATCAAATTCGGGATCCTCGATTCCAGATCGTATTTCCTGGAAATAGAAGATATCACCATCGAGAAACTGGCCGCTCAAACACTGGAAGAAAACCAGAAAAGACTTTTACAGATCATACAAACCATTGATGATAGCATTATTGAGATAAAAC
>CAZYDB010000145.1:2721-10924 GCA_964645995.1 uncultured Roseivirgaceae bacterium | reverse complement strand
CCAGTGACCCCCTGCTTGTAAGGCAGGTGCTCTGAACCAGCTGAGCTAAGCGCCCGGTATTGAAATATAAATTATTAAATACCGAATGTAAAATAAAAAGAACGATATAGCTGGAACCAGTGACCCTCCCGATGTAATCGGGATGCTCTGAACCAGCTGAGCTAAGCGCCCGGATAAAAACTGAACGTCGGAAGCAGAAAGCTGAAAGTAAAACCAGGTTTCCAACTTCGAGTCACGTCTTGTGCGTGAACTCCGGCCTTGCCTACGACTCCAAAAGGATTGCAAAACTATGCCATAAAACGATGCCAACAAATACTTTCTGAATTTTTTTTTGATTAAATCATATTATGGTCGGATTCTTGCAATAGTTCCTGCGTAATTTTGTTAAAATCATGATTATTTGTAAAGATTTAAAAATTTGATTAGAAAATTAAGAAACATTATACTGATACTTATTGCTTCGATGCTGCTGCTGACGGCCACCAGCATCGCTGTGGTTTATTTTTACAGGACGGAAATCATCCAGTTGTTTATTGAAAAGGCGAACAGAAATATCAATACGCCGGTGGATGTGGAAACGATTGAACTGAATATATGGGACCAGTTCCCGGCCGTAACCTTTGAACTTACAGGCGTTAATGTGCATGAATCCACCCTGCTGGCCGGCGATTATTTATGCCGGACAGAAAAGATCTGTTTTTCCTTTGATATCTTCCAGCTTATCTTCGGTCAGTATGTCCTGAAGGCGCTTTCCCTGGAGAAAGCAACGATCAATATGGCAACCGGGGAAAATGGTCTGAAAAATTATGCGCTATTACCCCCCCGGGATTCAGGGCCTGAAGCGCTTAGCAGTCCCGATTTCTCCATACAGACTATTATGCTGAAAGAGGTGGATTTTAATTATCATGATGTGGAGAGCGGTATACGTATTAATCTTTTCACCGAGCAGCTTAACAATCACATCAGGAAGCGAAAGGATAATCTGATTATCCGGGTTACAGGCAAAGTCAGGAACCGGGATCTTCTGGTCAATGAGACGTCTTTTTTAAAGGCACAGGAGCTGATGCTGCTTACCGGGTTTGAATATGGACTTACTACCCAAATCCTGACGTTTGATGAATCGACCCTTGAGATCAATGGTCATCAATACCAGATCAACGGGGAGATCATGACCGGGGAAGAAAAGCGTCTCGACCTGCATCTGGGTTCAAAGAAAAACAATATACAGGCTCTTTTAGCTTTGATCCCTGAAAAATGGGGCAAAAAACTGTCTGCCTATCGCAGTAAAGGAGATATTGATTTTTCCGGCTCCCTGACCGGTTCCTTTAAGGATGGTGACAGTCCTTTGATCTCAGCAATTTTTACCTGTAAGGATGTGACTTTCTTCTATCCCGGTTACGAAAAAACTTTACAGGACCTGAATTTCACCGGTAAATTCACTAACGGAATTTCAAGAAACATGGAATCCTCCCGTCTTGAGATTAACAATTTCAGGGGAAGAATTGATGAGCATAAGGTCGAGGGTAATTTGGTGATCAGTGACCTCAAAAGACTGAATACCACCCTGGATCTTAACGGCACCCTGGACCTGAATGCTTTTTTAAAAACATTTCCGGTAGAACAAATCACCCATGGCTCAGGGATGATCGATTTTGGTCTTCAGCTCAGGGGGATGATCAGTGAGTTGAAGGATCGGAAACCATCGGCTATAAGGACATCGGGACAGATCAGTTTAAAGAATGTTAATTTCAGAACATGGTTCAGCGATCTGTCTTTTTCCGGCATCAATGGGGATTTTTTCTTTAATAATATGGATCTTGCCATACAGGATTTCAGTGGTACTATCGGGAAAAGTGATCTCCGATTGTCCGGAATGTTTAAAAATATCATCCCCTTCCTGCTTTACAAAAACAAGCCTTTACGCATTGAGGCTGATCTCAGGTCCGGCTATCTGGATCTTAATGAATTATTTACGCTGAACTTCAATGATCAAAAACAACCGGTATCCGCAGAGCGGAAATATCACCTGGGAATATCGCCAAAACTAAACCTTGATTTCAACTGCAGTATAAAACAGGCCGACCTGAAAAGATTTCACGGTGAAAGCATTTCCGGCAAACTGTCAATCCGTGATCAAATTGCCACCGTTGAGGACGTCAGCATGAATACCATGGGTGGAAAGCTTTTTATGAGTGGCTCCGTTATGGCCAGGCATCCTGTTGAAAGGGAGTTCCTGGTCGATGGCACCCTGGAATCTATATATATTGACAGCGTGTTTTATGTTTTTAATAATTTCAACCAAAAATTTCTTGTTAACGAGAACCTCAGAGGACAGGTTAATGCAACCGTCAACACTTATTTCAAGATGGATGACAACCTGCATTTTAATTCTTCTTCACTGGATACCTATGTGGAGGTCAGGATAAAGAAGGGTCAGTTAATGCAATTTGAGCCGATCCACAGTCTTTCTATATATTTAAGAAATGAAGACCTGACGAATGTGAGGTTTTCAGATCTTCAGAATAATATAAGGATCAGCGACCGGACAGTATATATTCCGGAAATGGAGATTATCTCCAGCGAATACCGGATCAATGTTTCAGGAGAGCATACGTTTGACCAGGTGATCGATTATCATTTCAGGATACCCCTTGACCAGTTCCACAGAGATGATCCCGACCAACGGTTCGGTAGGATTGCAGAAGGGGATAAAGGCCCGCCCAATTTATTTCTCAAGATGACGGGCACAGCGGTTGATTACCAGGTGTCTTATGATACCAGGGCGGTCAAAGAAAAAGTGAAAGATGATTTGAAGCGGGAAGGAAAAGAGATAAAAGAGCTTTTTAAACGCAGGGAGGAGAATACTGAAAAGCAACTTGAATTGGAGGAAGATGAATATATTGATTTTAAAAATAATTAAACCGGTAATTTCGGCCTGTATTACCATAGCCAGGCTCGTAGGCGAAGCCGGAGACCACGACGCAGGCGTTGGTGAAAGGTGTAAGGAATTAATTCATAATTCATAATTCATAATTCATAATTCATAATTAATAATTATGAAATCAGGCTCAAAAAGAAATATTGAACAGCATCATGATCCCATCAAGCAATTTGCCCTTCGAGGCAAATACTTTTTTTCTGATGTCGTCGATTATGGGCATGGTGAGGGGTTTATGGTAAAATCCTTCGACATGTTTAAGTTTCTGGGCTTTTATCATGTCGGCTTCCATAATAGACGTGGTCAGGATAAAAAGGTGTATTTTCTTAGAATAGTTCTCGTTCAGTTGTTCGTATTGATAAAGGAATTGCCATCCGTCCATTTTATACATGGAGATATCAAGAAGGATAATATCCGGTGAGATGCCCTCATCTATCAGAGAGTTTTCTGTTAACACCTGCAAGGCCTTCTCAGCCGCAACATAACAATCGACCTCTTTTGCCAGTCCAGCATGTTCGATGATCTTTGTAGTGATATAGTTATTGAGATCATCATCATCAATCATCATTACCCTCGGTACTGTTTTCATCGCTTTACACTTTTACTCCACTGAAAAAGAATAAAAACCATACCAAAGATAAAACCGTGGGTTAATAGCTCTGCCGGGTGAACTTGTTTTCGACCAAGTGCTAATACGGGATTATTGTCCGGATTTGGGAATGATAGGCAGCAATTATCAACGCAAGAGGTAGAGTTTCCCGAAATCTTTAGTGAATCCTTTGTCACCCTTGGTTTCCCGGTGTCTGAAGAAATCGCCGGGGTTATGGATGACCACCCGGTAGAGGTATACCCCGTTGGCCAGCTGATCACCGAACTCGTCCCGGCCGTCCCACGCATATTCGGTGATGTTATTCCCTATATGGACCGGTCCGATCTCTTCCATGGTGATCTCCCGGACCACACGGCCGCTGACCGTCATGATCTGGATCTTCAAGTTATCGGGGATGATACTGCCTGTAAGGGTAAAAACGAATCTTGTCGAAGAAGAGAAAGGGTTCGGAAAAGGATAAAAATGTGTGATCCGTGATTCATTGATCACTTCAAAGCTTATCTTATACGGTTCGGTGCCTGACTCATTACCGCTGGCATCTTCAGCCCTTACGGCAAGGGTATAGATGCCGTCATCCAGGGGATCCGGCTGATATTCAACCCTGAAATCATTATTATCACTGGCAGGGGTCCAGTTTACCTTAGGATCGGAAAAGGCGATCCTCCGGGGCGTTTCCTGACCGGGGTAGGTTAAGAGCAGATCGATACCGGTCGTATCATCTTTCAGGATATATTCATTTTCATCTTGCAGGACCACCGAGATCATGGGCGCAGGAGAGACGATCTCACCGTCCAGAATATAGCGACCGTCGAAAGCGACATCAATGGTCGGGTTGATATTATCCGGACGGATGACAGCGAAGCTATTCAATCTCAGGTTATTATTACGGAAATTATTTTCAGGAACGATTTCCGGATTGGCTATGATCTCCAGGTCATTCGTTCCGGCATATCCTGAAGTATTGATATCTATTATAAAAGGCACCGTGCCTTCGGGCGGCGCCGCCGCAATGCGAAGGCTGTCAGGAGGATTGTTGCCGGCTGATGGGTTGAGGAGGGAAAAGTTTACCATCAGCGTGTCTTCTGCGAAGGTTTCGGGGCTGATGTTCCTAAAGATAAACCGGGATTGAAAAGGAGCGCCTTCCTGCCGGTTGATATTCTCAACGGGCTGGTCATCGGCAGGGAGCAAGACACCATCCGGCAGAGGCTGATAGCTAATGATCCAGTGTTCCGGAATGACCGGTGTAAGCTGTGCTGTGTCTTCTGTGGTGAACAGCAGCCTGAGCATGGGATAGGTCCGGGCATCCACCAGGGAAAGGTCCTGGTAGGTGGCGGTGATGGAATTAAAAAGGATGTCTGTCGACTGATCTTTTTTAATTCCATGGACCTCAAATGAATAAAGGTCGTTTTCAGCATCATCGACACCGGAAATATGCTGATAAAACCCTCCCCATGATGCTGCAGGGCCTATTGATGGTGTAAGTATTGATGCCCGGGTTTCGATCCTGTTGATTTGGGCCTCCAGGCTGATCACCTGTTCCGTAAGGGGCGTGGCCAGGGCAGGATCGGGCCTGATAACGGTTGCGGAGCCCTGTGCCGCACCTTTTTTCCCGAGAAGAATTAAAGGCTCCCCATCGACCAGGTCCTCTATCATTGCAGGGGATACACCCAGAGTTGTGAGCCTATTCCAGAGATCGACTGACCAGGATCCATAATTGACCTGACCGATCGAGAAAAAAAGGACATGATCACCAGGTTTCAACTGATCGATATAGAGGGAGAGGTTATAATCGGCTGCTCCTTCAATTTCGCTGTTCAGAAAATTATTGATCAGTTGCGGTTGGCGGCCACAACTCCGGCGATTCAGCACATTATAATCCAGCACCAGATAGGGAAGTCCCGATATCCGTTCAAAAGCCATGGCATTAAGACTGTTTTCGGCACAGAAGAGCGGGTCGATAAGCTGTTCGCTGCCATTAAAGGTTACGGAGATATCTTCGATACCAAATTCAGGATGATCGCCGCCAAATGTCAGCACCTCGAGAAGATTAGCGGAGCGGTCGAAAGACCAATGTCGCTCCAGAGAATCATAGGTCATGTCCGAAATATTGTTTTCTATCATTTGGTGGAAAGATAACTGAGCCCAGCCTTTGGGACCCTCCTGGATATAGGTAAAGGATGACAGGGACCAGGGATTTTCTTCACCCGGCAGGGCTTCGGAAAACCGGGTGCGCCAGAAAAAAACGGTACTATCCTTCGGTGGCAGATTGTCGAAGAGGTTCACTTCATATTCGGAGAGCCATTTGCCGGGGATGGCTGCAGCCATCCTCACCGGGCTGTTAAAAGAAGGGGTAGTATCTAACTCAAAAACAAACTGGCGGGTGAGGTCTACAATATTTGTTGACTGGGTGATAAGTTTGATGTTTTCCGTACTGACGATGGCGTAGTTGTAGGGGTAAAGATTTCGGGTGCCCAGTTTTTGGATATTGAGCCGGTAGGTTGCCGAGTTATTGGCTTCCGACAATTCATCGATAGAATTGTCAGGATCGATTGTGATCTCGAAAATATTCTCACCTACGAAAGGAGTCCTTTCATTTTGGATAGTAAAAAACAGTGTATCTTTATAATAGACCGGATAAACAGGAAAAGGCCCGAGGATCTCTTCATAGGCGGCACTATTGTTTTCCGGATAAGTCCTTTTGATCGTCACCGGTACGGAGTCAAGGTCGACGATCCCGAAGTTACTGATGGTCACCGCTATTTCGAACGAATCGGTTAATGAGGTTACCGGCTCACCGGTTGCCGTACTGGTCATGATCTCATCTTCACGAATACTGTAATCCGGCTTTTTCGGGCCAAAGAGCGACACGGCGGGATCCCCTTGCAGCACGGTTTGCTGGACCTGCGCAATATTGACTTCCGAGAGGGAGCTGAAACCGGCAAGATACCGCTGATCGGTTTCGTGGAAGATATTCCCATAGGATTGATGTACAAAGGCTGAATCCTGGAAACCGGTGGCCAGAAATGTATTGGTGAATATTCTGAGTTGCGAACGGAATCCGACGTCGGAATGGGCCGAAAAAGCAATGGCGCCTTTGCTGCCTGCCGTGATCCAGTCTTCACCCAGGCTAATCGTTGGGGTGAAGAGGTTTCCTGCATCGCAGCCATTCATAAATATCAGCGGATAGCGGCCCTGATTATTATAGCCCGCTGCCGGGTCTGTCGCAAAGCCAATATCGATATCAGATATGCCAATGGAAGAATGACCAAAGAAAAGGACCATTGCTTTGCCTTGATTTACTTCCCCGGCAATATTGATAAATTCAACATTTTCAGTAGTTTCTTTTAAAATATTGGTTACTTGACCTCCAAAAAAAGGACTTTCTTCCCTCTCCTGGAACTGCTCGATATAGAACTGGAAAAGGGTCCTTTCTCCTGCGGAGATCCCCCCGCTCAACTGGATGATTTCTTTTTTCCAGAGGGCATCATAGGGAGCTGCTTCTGTTTCTTTTACCTTGTCAAGATAATTGGCGACTTCTGCGGCGGTACGCGCCGGGATGCGACCCGTAGGTACAGCCGGGCCGTAACCGGAGCCCTTAAGCCGGGCAGTGAATAAAATGTCGGATCCGGGATTGCCGGCCGTGGGTAGCCAGTCCTTATTGCCGTTAAGGCCGGGATTTTCCGAATTGCGGTAATAATTATGTTTTACCAGCAAGCCTTTGCCGATCAACAGAAGATATCGGGGATCGCCGTTATCGATCATAAACCGGCAGAAATTACGAACGGCAAGCGGAGAGACCTCACCATAATTGAACTGATCATACAAGATATTAATCTCCCTGGCCAAGGGGCTGAATTGTTCACTACGATACTCTACGTAGGCTGCTACCGGGTTATCATAACTCCCTGCCGGGAATGTCAGGTCCCGGTGGTAGATGATAAGATAATCATGAAGCGACGGATTGATGGTTTCAAAAGAAACAGGCTTGACAGACGGGACCGGGTATGGCGGTTTTTCAAAATACAACAGCGTACGGGGGGATCCTGTATCAGGCACCAATGTGTTGACAGAAGTTTGAGCTTCAGGATAGACTATGTTGACCGGGTTATGGATATCGGTAATGTCCCACAGGATCCCGGGATTATTGATACCATTGATCTCGATATAGGAAGTATTGGCAGCATTCGAAGACAGGTGAAATTTTTTTGAAGTCTGCCCGGCGGAGCTGATAAGCTGGGGGAACCGGATCCTGAGATAGGAGATGGATATAAAATCGGCATCGGTTACGCCATTGATCAAAACATTAATAAAAAGACGTCCATCCGGGGCTATATCACTCCAGTTGAGCTCTGTAGTATATTGGAAATTATAATATTTTTCAAACTGAACAGTATCCAGGACCCTTAAGTTATTCCCAGAAGGGCCTGCCTGAACCGTGATTTTATGTTCCTGGTTGTTTCTGCCGGCAAAAAGGATCTCTAGGAAGGGCAGTATTCCGGCTTCGTACCTGTTATTAATACCAGGGATCGTGTCTGCAATGGTCTGCCCCTTGCCATATCTTCTGCCCGTCCATCCCTCGCCAAAATCGAAAGCTGCAGACAGTGTTTCAGTGCTATACACCAATCCGTTGGAATAATTGTCCGTCTTCAGCACGA
>CAZYDB010000145.1:0-2711 GCA_964645995.1 uncultured Roseivirgaceae bacterium | reverse complement strand
CGTTGTGAAAGGGTTCGGCAGGCAGGTTCTCGTTATTGAACGTCTCTGTAAAACCGGTGATTCGTTTTCCGCGTATTCCATTCCTGTTCCAGGTCAGAAAATATGCGGAAGTATCAGAATAAAGATTATAAAGGGTGTGCGGCTGAGCATTTTCCTTGTACAATAGCCGGTCGCGTAACCCATCATTCCGTTGTCCGTAAAAATCAAAATAATCACCGGGATCAAAGGAAAGATCGTTCTGGCCGGTCAGGCTGATGGATACCTCTTCCCCCCGGTGGAAAAGCTGAAAATAGACAGGATTGGGGTTTGTCTCAAGAAATCCCGCTGCGAAAAGATCATCATAGGTTACACGGTAGATGCCGTCTTCAGCAAGCTGGATCTTTAAATAGTCCTGTCCGGCGTTGATCCATTCGTTCCCGTAGGCCTGGGCCTGCAGGGTAGCCGGCGCCAGCAACATAATGATAAATAGCCCTATGAAAAAAACCCTTTTCATTAATCGAAGGAGACCTTTAGCGAAAACACATTGGAATACAAGGACTCAGATTGGTCTCCGATATCCAGGAAAGCGTAATCGATCGTGATAGCCTTGATCTTTACGCCAAGACCGAGTGTCGGCTGGAAGGATATATAATTCGAACCATCAAAATCCTTTATTTTCTGAAACTGGTTCATGCCGGCCCGGAGGAATGCGATCTGATGATAATCGAATTCAATTCCAAAGCGTGGGTCGGCCGAAACAACCGCTGTGCTGATGGCCGTATTTCTTTTGCCGTCGAAGGTCAGGTCCAGGTCGATGGCTCCCAGTATACCCCATTTTTCCCGGATCCTCACCGGGTAACCCATGCCAAGGATCAACCGGGGCAGGGTGACCTCAACCGAGTTTTGCGGGATGATATTGCCTGTCTGGGTATAAACATCTTCAACCATAGCGGCATTATGCGCCCAGGCATTGAAAGTGCCGAACACATCCCGGTAAGTTAATCCGAAAAGCCACTTCTTCAGGTTGAGCTGAGCACCGGCGTCAATGCCAAATCCCCAGGCCGAAGCAAATTCGCCAACTTTTCGATGGATCACCTTCACATTGCCACCGATGCGCAAGTCTTTTAACAGGGGTATCCTCCTGGCATAGGTTAGTAAAAATGCATAGTCAGCGGCCGAAAAGAATTGTACGTTATCATAATTAATAGCGCCATTGGCATCGTATAAAAAACGCGTGTCAGGGATATCATCCACTGCGAAACGAAGGATGGAGACACCAATATGACTTAACGAATCAATTGGTGTTGCAAATGCGGCATAGTCATAATTGGCAATACCGGCAAAATAAGAAGCGTGCATCAGTGAAACTTCGTATTTATCACTGATCGATAGCAACCCTGCCGGGTTCCAGTAGCCGCTTGTCACATCCGAAGTTATGGCCACCTGGGTATTGGCCATACTCATAGCCCTGCCGCCTACCCCCAGGTTCATGAATTCATTGCTGTATTTGGGCGTCCTGTCCTGTGCGAAAGTAAAGGATTGAATAAGGCAAGCAGCCCATAATAAGAAGAATGAAAATCTCACAGCCATCCTGATATTTTGTGTGCAATATCTCTCCTCATAAAAATACAAAAATAGGGGAGTATGTAACCTCGATCGGATGAAAATAATCAATCATTCGTCTGCTTTCAGCAAAAATATTATTAATAAATAAAGAAAAAATATAATAAAATAAAGAAAATACAATACCTGGTAATATTTTTTAAAAAGTACTTGGCTATACAAGGTACTTTAGCCGTATATTAACCTGAGAGAAATTTAAAAAAATGCATAATGAAAGTTGAAAACACACAGGTACAGATGCGGAAGGGGATACTGGAGTTTTGTATCTTGCATATTATTTCCAGAGGAGAAGTATATGCATCGGACATGTTAGTGGAGTTAACTTCTGCAAAGATCATGGTTGTTGAAGGTACATTATATCCTTTATTAACCAGATTGAGAAAAGCTGGTCTGGTAGACTACAAATGGGTGGAATCAACTTCGGGTCCACCCAGGAAGTATTATACCTTAACGGAAGAAGGGAGAAAGTTTCTGGGGCAGCTTGATGGAACCTGGAACGAGTTGATGAAATCTACAACTAAAATTATAGCACAGAAAGGTACTAAATCAAAATCCCGCAAGAAATGAAAAAGAATATTAGTATAAATATCAGCGGCATCATTTTTCACATTGAAGAGGATGGATACGATAAACTGAAGGAATATCTTGACACGATACACCGCTATTTTGCCTCTTACGATGATTCTTCTGAGATCATAGCTGATATAGAGAACAGGATCGCAGAAATATTTCTTGGCAAGCTGAAGGATGGCAAGCAGGTGATCACGATGGAGGATGTGGAGGCCTTGATGGCCACTATGGGTGGTATCAAGGATTTCAAGGAGATCGAGGTCGAAGAGGAAGAAGAGAAGGAAGGAGAGGAATATGCATCTGCAGGGGAGGCTGCTTTTACGGATAAGCCCAAAAAACTTTACCGCGATGAAAAGCGGAAAATCCTTGGTGGAGTGCTTTCAGGCATAGCCCATTATTTCAGTATCGATCCTTTATGGACCCGGTTAATATTTATCGTATTATTCTTTGGCGTATGGTTCCTGCCAGCCACTCCTGCCATATTATCGGTTGCTTATGTGGTGCTCTGGATTGTTGTGCCCGGTACTTTCGAACTGGAA
>CAZYDB010000144.1:0-10936 GCA_964645995.1 uncultured Roseivirgaceae bacterium | reverse complement strand
TGGTACGCGCCGAGCAGCGGGTGGCGGCCGGCATCGAAGCTGCCCTGAAGGCCGCCTGGTGGGACAACTGCACTTGAAGGAAACTATGATGAAGGCCTGAGGCATGGTCTCTTTACGGAATATTACCCTTCCGGTAATAAGAAGCGTGTCATCACCTTTAACCAGGGCCAGATCCATGGAATAGTCAATATTTTTGACCAGCAAGGAAATATAATCCAATCAGCCGAATTTAAGCACGACACTTTATCCGGTAGATCGACCCAATATTACAATGATGGCCAAATTAAAAGTGAAAGCGATTTTTTAAACGGCATCCCCCACGGAATGATCAGGGAATATTATCCGGATGGCAAATTGAAGGAATCGATAGAATACCAGTATGGCAGGCAACATGGCAAATACCTGACATATTATGATGACGGGGCCTTGAAATCAGAAGCCATGTATTATAAAGGGCTGCTCGACGGACAGTTTAAGACATTTTATCCCAATGGGCAACTAAACACCATTTACAACAATGAACAGGGTCAGAAAACGGGAGAGTTTAAAACCTACAGCGACAAGGGCGCCCTGATCATGGAGGGATATTACAAGGATGGAAGGATGAATGGTACAGCAACCGCCTATTATGAAAACAGCCAGATAAAATCAGTCAATCATTACAAGAACGGATTAAGGATCAATGAAAGTGAATATTTTGATAAAAACGGAAGACTTACCAGAACGATCCGGTTCAGCGACGACGGAAAAACCCAACTCATCAGGGAATTATTTTCCGGCGGCAGGGTAAAAGCAGAAAAAACAATGGTTGATGACCTTGCCCATGGGACCTGGTCGTATTTTTACAGCAATGGAAAAGACAGCCTGGTAGAGCAATATACCAAGGGAAAACTCGATGGCCTTCGTCTTTCCTACGATAATAAGGGCCAGGTGATCAGGGAAGAGCCTTATGTCCACGGATACCT
Source organism: uncultured Roseivirgaceae bacterium (assembly GCA_964645995.1). GTDB lineage: Bacteria > Bacteroidota > Bacteroidia > Cytophagales > Cyclobacteriaceae > JAGTVG01. The sequence continues at coordinate 9,971 of CAZYDB010000144.1, read as the reverse complement.
CTCAGGAACGGTTAAAAAATACTACCCTTCAGGCGATATCCGTGAAGAGACTGTATATCGTTCGCACCAACAGCATGGCCCTTTCAAAGCATATTTTGAGAATCACCAATTGAGGGTCGAAGGTCAATATGCCGGCAACAGGAAGGTGGAGGAATGGAAATACTACGATAAGAAAGGCAAACTCATTAAAAAAGAATTCTATACCAATAATAAACTGACACGGGAAATAAATTTTTAGATTTATTAACATATATTCACCAAATAAAAATTACCATTAAAAAAATGACTCAAGGACTGAAAGAAACCAACTTCAGCTTTCCCAATCAAACTGATTTTTACAGAGGAAAGGTACGGGATGTATATCATTTCGATAAAAAACTGGTTATCATTGCTTCTGACAGGATCTCGGCATTTGACGTTATTCTTCCGCAGCCTATCCCTTTCAAGGGACAGATCCTCAATCAGATTGCAGCAAAATCATTAAAAGCCACCAAAGATATTGTGCCTAACTGGCTGGAGCATAATCCTGATCCCAATGTATCCATCGGTAAAAAATGTGAAGCATTACCCGTGGAGATGGTGATCAGAGGGTATGTGGTCGGTCATGCCTGGCGCGAATACCGGTCAGGCAAAAGGACGCTATGTGGTGAACCAATGCCTGAAGGACTCAAAGAAAATGACCGCATGCCGGAGCCCATCATCACGCCGACTACCAAGGCTAAAGAAGGACATGATGAAGACATCACCAGGGATGAGATCATTAATTCTGGTCTCGTGGACAAGGATATTTACGGTAAACTGGAACAATATACGCGTCAACTATTCCAGCGGGGAACGGAAATCGCCAGGGCAAGAGGTCTTATCCTGGCCGACACCAAATATGAGTTCGGCATATATGAAGGAGACATTTACCTGATCGATGAGATCCATACCCCTGATTCATCGAGATATTTTTACCTGGAAGGTTTTGATGAACGGCAGCAAAAAGGAGAAGCCCAGAAGCAATTGTCGAAGGAATTTGTAAGGCAATGGCTGATCAGTGAAGGGTTCCAGGGAAAGGAAGGACAAAAAATCCCTGAAATAACCGAAGCAGTGGTTGATTCCATTTCAAAAAGATATATCGAATTATATGAGAGTTTTACCGGTGAACATTTCGAAAAAACAGATTATTCGGATATCTTGGGAAGAATCTATCAAAATATCATTAATTTGGTATAAATTAAATTGATAACGCGTTCTATTCTCCTATGAAATATTCCATTGATAAACAGGAAAGATATACCGTATTCAAACTTCATGAAGAAAAGCTGGATACGGTATTAGCCCCCAGTTTAAAATCTGAATTAGTTACTTTGAATGCTGAAGGTGTTCAAAATCTTATCCTTGACCTTTCTGAAGTTAAGTATACTGATTCGTCCGGACTGAGCGCCATACTTGTTGGTAACCGGGTATATGGTGAATCAAATGGCTTTTTTGTGATTGCCAGGATCACAGACCATGTGATGAAACTGATAAAGATCTCACAGCTTGATTCCGTGTTGAACATCGCGGATTCAGTAGAAGATGCTATTGAGGCAATCCTGGATGAGTTAAATAAGGAAAACGAGGAAGAAGATTAATTCAGTTTAAATATTGACCTTCAGGTTAAAAATACTCGGATCGAATTCAGCTGCTCCCGCATTCAACAGAAATCAAACAGCACAAGTATTACTGGTTAACAATACTTATTTTCTGATCGATTGCGGGGAAGCCACCCAGGTGCGCCTTGGCAAAGCCAGGGTGAAGATCAACAAGATCGACCATATATTGATCAGCCATCTTCACGGGGATCATTATTTCGGACTCATAGGGTTGATCTCCACAATGCATCTTTTTGGCAGAAAAAAGGATCTCAATCTCTATTGCCCTTCTCCACTGCAGGAGATCATCGAAATACAACTCCGTCATTCCGAGACTATCCTGAACTATAAGATCAATTATATCTTCACGGACCATGTGGAAGATAACATCATCTTTGAAAATCAGGACCTTACAGTCGAGAAATTTCCGCTGGACCACCAGATCTTCTGCACGGGATTCCTGTTCAGGGAAAAGAAGAAAAAATACCGGATCAATAAACAAAAGATACCCGAAAAAATGAACGTGGCGGACATTGTTAAGTTAAAGCAGGGAATGGACATCACCAATGAGGATGGCAAAATAATTTATAAGAACGAGGCGCTTACTTTTCCACCGAAAAGATCCAGAAGTTATGCTTTTTGTTCCGATACCCGGTATGATGAATCCCTGTTGAAATGGATAAAAGATATAGATCTCCTTTACCACGAAGCCACCTTCGCCAGGGACATGGAGGAAAGAGCTGCCAACACCTATCATTCCACTGCCGAACAGGCGGCCACCATAGCAAGGAAAGCCAATGCCGGCCAATTGCTTATCGGCCATTATTCGGTACGTTACCGGGAACTCGATGTGCTTCTCAATGAAGCGAGGAGTGTTTTCCCGGCCACAGACCTGGCTATTGAAGGTAACTTTATTGATGTTGAAGAATAAATAGTATCGTGACCAGTACACGGATCATTAAAAAAAAAAGTACGTACCTTTTCATTGTCCTCAGCGGTATATTCCTTACCAATGCCATACTGGCTGAACTGATCGGTGTAAAGATCTTTTCCATTGAAAAAACACTGGGACTGCCCCTGGCCCAGCTCCATATTTTTCTTGATACTCCGCTGAATTTCAATCTGTCGGCGGGGGTGGTGATATGGCCTGTCGTATTCCTTACAACTGATGTTATCAATGAATATTTCGGCAAAAATGGCGTCAGAAAGATCAGTTTCCTCACAGCCGCCTTTATCGCCTACATTTTTTTTGTAATTTACCTGGTCACAAATCTTACCCCTGCACAATTCTGGCTCGACCTCAACAGCCGGGATCCTCAAGGAAATTATTTTAATATTAATTATGGCTTCAGCATGATATTCAGGCAGGGGCTTGGCATCATTATAGGGTCGCTGATCGCTTTCCTTATTTCCCAGCTTCTTGATGTGTTCGTCTTTCAGCGGATCAGGGCCTTTACCGGTGAGAAGATGGTATGGCTGAGGGCTACAGGATCAACACTGGTCTCTCAATTGATTGATAGCTTCGTCGTATTATGGATCGCATTCTTCGTATTCGGCAATTGGAATATGGACCAGATCGTGTCCGTAGGTATTATTAATTATATTTATAAGTTCTCCATAGCCATCATCCTCACACCGGTAATCTACCTGGCTCATTACCTGATCGATCAATACCTGGGTGAAGACCTGGCCAATAAAATGAAAACCGAAGCTACTGCCGACCAGTCATTTTTTTAAAATACCTGCACGATTGATATTATCAAGAACAATGGCAGTCGACATGGCTACATTGAGCGATTCAGCCTGTCCGGATCCCGGTATGGTGACCACCTGGTCCAGAGCCTCCATGATGTCCGCAGACAATCCTTTTGATTCATTTCCGAATAAGATCATCATTTTTCCGGGCCACTGGAACTGATAGAGGGGCTGTCCTTCCGGTGATGTTCCCACTTTGAACATATCTGCTTTTACCATCAACAGGCTTATATCCTCATAGTAAACGCGCACCCTCAGGAAGGATCCCATACTGGCCTGTATCACCTTCGGATTGTAGACATCAACAGAGCCGGCAGATAAAACGATAGCATTAATGCCATACCAGTCACAGATTCGAAGGATACTACCCAGGTTTCCGGGATCCTGTAAAAATTCAAAAACAGGAATAACCTGATGATCGGCCGGAATAAGGTCGGGAAACTCAGCCATCCCGGCAACAGCAATAACTGATTGATTGTATTGCAAAGTGCCGGCTTTGCTTAAGGTTCGCTCATCCGCTTCGAAATAAGAAATATTTTTCCTCCGGATTAATTCAATATGCTGATCTAAAAATCGTTTAGTTGCAAATATTATATTAATTTTGAATTCTGAACGGATCAACTCCACAACACTTTTTTCTCCTTCAACTAAGAAACTTCTTGCTTGTTCCCTGAATTTTTTTATTTGAAGAGATTTTATGAATTTTAAGTGTTGCTTGGATATCATATTGAAAACAGGGGTGAAAAGGGTTTTTTATTTCATTTTATTCATCATTCTCAATCATTTTTTAACCGGATGCCTGGGAACCCGTTACCTTGAAGAAGGACAGTATCTTCTTTACAGCCAGAAAATCAAGGGTAATAAAATTACTTCAAAAGAAAACCTCGAACAATTTTATCGTCAGAAACCCAATAAGAAAATCCCGATATTAAACTTTTCCCCCTATGTTTTTTTTTATCAATGGGGCCAAAAGGCTTATGATATTGAGAAGTATCAGGCAAAAAAGGAGGAGATCAATAAAAAATATGATGTAAAGATCGAGAAATTTGAAGATGAAAAGCCAAAGAAAGCCGAACGACTCCGGAAAAAGAGGACTAAAAAGCTGGATAAGATGGATCGCACGATCGAGGAGGGTAATTTCTTCATGCGGCTGGGAGAACCCCTCGCTGTATTTGATACTACCCAGGCGCGTAATACCCTTGATCAGATCGTTACCTTCTTGAATACCAAGGGCTTTTTTAATGCGGATGCCAAAATGGAACTACGGGCAGAGAATGAACTGATGTTCGTGAAGTACAGGATCACAGAAAACCAGCCCCATCTGATCGACTCCCTTATCTATTCTGTCGATAACCCCGGTATTGACAGCCTGATCCAGGCCACGAATGAAGAAAGTTTCCTTAAAGAAGGTGAAAGGTATGACCAGGACAACCTGGTCAGCGAAAGAAACAGAATTGAAGAATTACTCCAGAACAATGGATATTATGCCTTCAGCAGACAATATATCAATTATAATATCGATACGACAATAGGTGATCATGGGGTGGCGGTCGACCTGGTCATTTACAGACCGTCCAGAAACACAAGACATAAGATCTATACGATTGATTCGGTGATCTTTACTACGGATGTCAGTTCGCCTACTTCCAATTTTAAAAGATTTTATGAACCGTACAACGGCATCACCTACAAGTTTGTTAAGGACGAATACTCTAAAAAGATCCTGGACAGAAGGGTATTCGTTTACCCTGACAATCATTACAGCCGGAATAACACCCTTGAAACCCAGCGGCAGCTTGTAAACCTGGATAACTTTAAATTTGTCAACCTGAATTATGATACGACCGGAGGCCGGTTTATTGCCAATATATTTACCAGTCCGCTGAGAAAATACCAGATGACCAATGAAGTCGGCGTTAATGTAACCCAGGGTTTTCCCGGACCTTTTTATAACCTCACCCTGAAGGTAAGGAATGTCTTTAACGGGCTTGAGAATTTTGAGGTTTCAGGGAGGATCGGTTACGAAGGAGTAGCCTCCGTAACCGATGCGAGACAGGTTTACAGCAGTACTGAAGCAAGTGCATCCGCTAATCTCATCTTCCCTCAATTCATCCTTCCGTTAAGCTCCGATTTTAAATCCAGGCTTGGCAAATACAACCCCAAAACAAACCTTGTAACCGGGTATACTTACACTAACCGCCCCGAGTATATACGTTCAGGTTTTAACTCCTATGCAAACTATGGCTGGCAGAAGGGCTATGATAATCTTTATAATGTTACCATAGCTGACTTCAGCCTGATACGCTCGGTTATTGATTCCACTTTTCAGCGGGAGTTGGACCGTATCCAGGCTTCTGGGAATAATTTCTGGAGGACTTTCGAGCCCTCCCTGGTGCTCGCCACCAGCTTTTCCTTCACCCGAAATTTTAACCGCTATTCCTTATACCAAAGCCCGTCAGCCGCTTTTATTAAAAGCATTATTGAGTTAGGTGGTTCTGTCCTGAACCTTTTTGATGTGGATTATCTGAACTCTTCAGGCCTTGAGTTGTATAAATATGTTAAGTTCTCGACGGATTACCGCCGGTATGTTACGATCACTCCCAAGAGCCAGGTGGCTTTCCGCATACATGCCGGGATCGCCGGTTCTTATGCTGAAAATGATGTGCTGCCCTATGAAAAGTATTTTTTCTCCGGAGGCAGCAACAGCATCAGGGCCTGGCGTCCCAGGCGTCTCGGGCCAGGGTCCTTCTTTCCGGCCGATACGGTTGGGAGCGAGCCGGCCCTTTTACTGAGGTATAATGATGACTTCGAGCAGCCAGGTGAAATTATTTTTGAGTCAAGCCTGGAGCTGAGAACAAAACTGATCGGCTTCTTTCATACGGCCTTTTTCATTGATGCAGGGAACATCTGGATGCTGTCGGAGGAACGGCAAAGACCTGGAGCGGTTTTCTCTGCAGATTCCTTTTTTAAGGAAATAGCGATAGGTGCTGGAATAGGTGCCAGGTTTGATTTTACTTTTCTGCTCTTACGGTTAGATGCCGGCTTGAAAATATTTAACCCGGCATTGCCCGCGGGAGACCGTTTTATCAGAACCTTAAACAAAGATAAGAACTATGGCGTGGAACCGGTCATTATAAACCTGGCCATCGGTTATCCATTCTAGCATGAAAAATATGAATATTCTTCCTTTCTGTAATATGTTTGAATAATTGAGTTTAAGAAATTTTTTATGAACAAAGAAATTATCACAAACTGGTTTAAAGACCTTCAGGATGCCATTTGCAAAAACCTGGAGCACCTGGATGGAAAAGGTTCATTTAAAGAAGATTTGTGGACCAGGGAAGGTGGCGGAGGCGGACATACGAGGATATTGGAAAAGGGAAAGATCATTGAAAAAGGAGGGGTAAACTATTCGGCGGTTTTCGGCAAAATCCCTATTGCCCTGGCCCGTAAGGAAGGATTACCGGAGTCGGAGTTCTATGCTACAGGTATTTCCATTGTCCTGCATCCCTGCAATCCCATGATTCCTGTTATTCATATGAACACGCGGTATTTTGAAATGACTTCCGGCGAAAGGTGGTTTGGTGGCGGCATAGACCTCACGCCTCATTATATTTCTGATGAGGACGCGCGCTTTTTCCATACCTATCTGAAGAAGATCTGTGATCAGTATGATGAAAAATACTATCCTGTGTTTAAAAAATGGGCTGATGATTATTTTTTCCTGAAGCACAGAAAGGAGACCAGGGGTATAGGAGGCATATTTTATGACCATCTTCATAATCCTTCGGAACATAAAATGAACCAGATCTTTGAATTTACCAAAGCGATAGGCAAGGCATTCTTCCCGATCTATGAACAACTGGTCAATAACAATATCGCCACATCCTATGGCCCTGAGGAGAAGGAATGGCAGCAGGTGAGAAGAGGCCGGTATGTTGAGTTTAACCTCATCTATGACCGGGGAACCCGTTTTGGACTGGAAACTTCCGGACGGGCGGAGTCAATCCTGATGAGTCTGCCCCGTACAGCTTCCTGGATATATGATCACCGGCCGCCCATAAATTCAAGGGAGCACCTGACATTAACAAAACTAAAAAAAGGCATTGACTGGATTGCTGATTGATATGATAGAATATCTGGATAAAATCGACCGTGAACTTTTTCTTTTCCTGAATGGAATACATCATGAGGTAATGGATTTCATCATGTATTGGGTGACCACCCAGGAAACCTGGTATCCTTTTTACCTGATCATTATCTTTTTGATGTTCCTTAAATTCGGGAAACAGGCCATTATACCATTCATGACCATCATAATCGGCATCACCCTGGCCGACCAGGTAACTTCTTCCCTGATGAAACCTTTCTTTGAAAGGTTGCGTCCCTGTCATCAGCCGGAAATTCAACATATGGTCCGCGTTGTAGCCGGTTGCGGCGGCCCGTACGGTTTCGCCAGCGGTCATGCCGCAAATTCTTTTACACTGGCAACGCTTCTCTTCCTGTTCTTCAGGCCATTTACCAGATATACGAAATGGTTGTTTTTATGGGCATTCATCGTAGCCTACAGCAGGATATATGTTGGCGTTCATTATCCGGGAGATATTCTTTTCGGAGGATTGATCGGTATCCTGATCGGACAAGGGCTTTATACACTTTATTTAAAATTACCGGATAACTATAAACTCAAATCCGGATAAAAACTTTCAAAGTTAAATTTTTCTAGTTATTGATTAATAATAACTTTACTATATAAACAATTTTTATGCTTGAAGATACTTACAGACATAAGGGCCTGAGAAGGCGATTAGCAGAGGCCGTGAGCTCAAAGGGCATCGATGATGAACGGATCATCAAAGCAATCGAAAAGGTGCCCAGACATTATTTCTTCGATCAGGCTTTCCTGGAACATGCTTATCAGGATAAGGCGTTCCCTATCGGAGAAGGCCAGACCATTTCCCAGCCCTATACGGTTGCTTTCCAAACCCAGCTTCTTGGGATAGCGCCAGGCGACAAAGTGCTTGAGATCGGCACCGGGTCAGGATACCAGGCCTGCATACTACTTGAAATGGGAGCTGATGTTTATACCATTGAATATATCAGAAAACTTTATGAAAGAACGAAAAAATTTCTTCCATCGATCGGCTACAGGCCCCATTTTTTCTGCGGTGATGGTACACAGGGTTTGCCGGCCTTCGCACCCTTCGACAAGATGATCGTTACCGCAGCTGCGCCTGATATTCCACAACCCCTGCTTGATCAGTTAAAAATCGGCGGCACCATGGTGATACCTGTCGGTGACAACTCTCTTCAAAAGATGCTACGGGTGATCAAGACAGGAGATAAAGAATATGACCAGGAAACCCATGATTTCTTCAGTTTCGTTCCGCTAGTAGGTAAATTTGGATGGAAAAAATGATCCTTGGAAATGGAAAAAGATAATACAATTAATAATAACGCCATTTTTCTGCCGCATCTGATACAGGAAGAAATTTATATAATCCCTGAAGGCGGAACCGAAGCAAATACAGGTAAAGCACGGGAAAAAAAGGCGATAACCAATGCGACAGTCGTCGTACTCTCCTACCCGGTCAATAGCGAAATCCTTCCTGCAGATCATACCTTACTGACGAAGATCCTCAAGGCCGTTAAGATACCTGAGAAAAAAGCGATCTTCATCAACCTGAATGAACCAGGCGGAGACCGAACCCTTTTTGAACATTATGATTTTAAGGAATGCAAGATCTTATTCTTTATCGACAGGGTTCCGGAGATTTACCGGCCGCATTTACCGGATAATTTTTATGAAATAAGGATAACTGGCGGTAACATAATCCTTTTATCCCATGCCATCAAGGAACTGCACGGAAATGAATCCTATAAAAAACTGCTTTGGGGGGGGCTGAAGACTATGTACGGCCTTGACGAATGATCTATCCGAAAATCTCCCCGAGTTTATCTTCAAGGGCTTTCCCTCGCAGATTTTTATCAAGTATCCTGCCCTCCTTATCGATCAGGTAGGTTGAATCGCAGACCATCCGCATGGAGAGCAGGATCTGCTGCATCCTTTTTATATCCATGGGGGTAAGGACCTTCTTGTTCATTATAGAGAAGAGACCGGAGAGATAGCCCTGGTGGATCTCCTCCTGTTCCGGGGAGAGGTCGAGGTAGTAGTTGTTCTCGATGATCTCCGGAAGGTTATCGAGGACATCCGCTTTTTTCCGGCGCAGCAGGAGGGGGGCAATCTTCTCATGCACCGCATCCAGGTTGCGGTAGCCCAGTACCCGGTTCCTGCGGCTGGTACTCAGGTTGAAGTGCCGGGCGGCGAAGGCCCAGAGCGGGGTGAGCAGGGCGGGATCGGAAAACTGTACAATGCTGTAGAGATCTTCAAGCTTGTTTTCTAAAGGTGTTCCGGTAATAACCAGGGAGTGGTTTCGGGGAAGCTGCTGCAGGGCCTGGTGGGTCTTAGTCTCGAAGTTTTTGATTCGCTGGGCTTCGTCGAGGATCACAAAATCGGGACGCCACCTGCTTACGGTAGTAATATCCCGTAACAGCGCCTCGTAGTTGGTTATCTTAAAGAGCGTGGAATCTTCCTCA
>CAZYDB010000143.1:3776-11028 GCA_964645995.1 uncultured Roseivirgaceae bacterium | reverse complement strand
TCATTCCGGGTATAGGCCAATATTTGATCTTTATTTCGTCTTAAGTATGTATTGATGAGATCCAGCTTAAGTTCATTCCGGGTATCCGTATTTCTGATCAACTCAAATAATTCCTGATCAATCTCAGCGTAATCCACCGCATAGGCAAGGGCGGAGAAACTTCTGACACTTCGTGAGGTTGTCAACGGGATCTCCCGGCCTGGTTTGGTAACCAATCGCCAAAATTTTCCTTTTTCATTTTTCAGGGCATAAAAAGGCATAGAAATATTGCAGTTATGAGGTGTGCTGACTGCTGCTTTCCATATATCTCTGAACAATGAGATCAATTCAGCATTTAATGGGATCCGGTTCGAGTTGATCAGGTTTTCTTCATAGGCATGGATTACGGATAACAGAAGAACCGGTTTGTGAGGAGCCCCGCCGAAGCTGGAATCCCTGTTCAGGTTCCTGAATTGGGTGATATAATGATCGAAATCCTTCAAAAATTTAATGCTTGATTTATCAAAAAAAATATTTATATTTTGAAATTATAAAATAATTTATTTATCTGATCAGTGAAAGATCTCTTATTTTTTGACCTTGAGGTTGATAAAAATACCAAAAGAATTAAGGACTATGGAGGAATCCTTAATGGTCAAAAGATACATACATCCAATCCTGAAAATTTTGACCCCTTTTTAAGAAGATCAAGAAGTATTTGCGCTCATAACCTTTTCGAACATGATCTGAAATATCTCAGACAATATTTTCCCCATTTTCTAGTAAATAATAAACCATTAATAGATACCTTATATCTTTCTCCCCTATTATTTCCCAAAAAACCATATCATAAATTAGTTAAAGACTATCAACTTGAGTCAGGAACAAAAAATAATCCTTTAGCTGATTCAGAGATATTAAAGACCTTATTTATCGATTGTGTAAGCGCATATTTAGAGCTTCCTGACCCAATCAAGGAATTATATTATTCACTTCTTCATAAGCTCGATGAGTTTCAAGGTTTCTTCAAGATCATAGGTTACCAAAAACTATTGACCAAACCAATTGAAAAACTTATTACTTCGAATTTCCAGAAAGTATTATGCGCTGAGAAAGATATTCGTAAACTGGCAAAAAAATATCCAAAAGAATTGGCTTATTGCCTGGCATTGATCAGGGAAAATGATGATGAATCCTATTTGCCTACCTGGCTTGTGTTTAAGTTCCCAAAGATTCATGAGGTTCTGAAAGAACTAAGATATACCAACTGTCTTAATACTGCCTGTAATTATTGCCAGGATCATCTTGATCCCATAAAAGCATTAAGATTTTTCTTTGATTATGAGGTATTTAGAAATTTCGATGGCGATGAGGGCATATCCATTCAGGAAAGGGTTGTGCGAGCTACATTAGATGGTGATTCGGTATTAGCAGTATTTCCAACCGGGGGAGGCAAATCCATCACCTATCAGTTGCCTGCCCTAATGATCGCAAAAGCAACCAGGGGACTAACCGTTATTATTTCTCCCTTACAATCATTAATGAAAGATCAGGTTGATGTACTCAAGAACAGACATGGTATTGTGAATGCAGTTACGATCAACGGTTTATTGACACCTCTGGAAAGAATGTATTCTATCCAAAGAGTTGAAGATGGACGTGCTAACTTATTGTATATATCTCCGGAATCCCTTCGATCCAATACAATTGTAAATGTGTTAAAGAAAAGAAGTATCGCCCGTTTTGTGATCGATGAGGCGCATTGTTTCTCGATATGGGGTCAGGATTTCAGGGTGGATTACCTGTATATTGGGGAATTTATAAAAGAACTGAGAGAAGAATCCGTCATTTTTCGGGATATCCCTGTTTCATGTTTTACTGCAACAGCTAAACCACAGGTTATTGCTGATATAAATGAATATTTTAGGAAAAAACTGAATATAGAATTCACTGAATTTATTTCTAAAGCAAAAAGAACAAATTTATCCTATGAGGTATATTCTGCGAAAACCGAAAAAGAAAAGGAAGAAAAATTACTGGAACTGGTCAATCAGATTTCGGAACCCAAGATCATTTATGTGGCTAGAACCCGAAAGGCTGAAGATGTTAGTGAAAGATTGAGTAAAGCTGGTTATGAAGCTGTCTGTTTTCATGGAAAAATGGAGAATAAATTAAAGCAGAAAAACCAAGAAAGATTCATGAAAGGCGAGGTTAGTACGATCGTAGCCACTTCAGCTTTTGGGATGGGCGTTGATAAAGAAGATGTGAATGCCGTCATTCATTATGAAATATCCAGTTCACTGGAGAACTACATACAGGAAGCTGGCAGGGCGGGAAGAAATAAAAAAATAAATGCACGTTGTTATATACTTTTTGATGAATCCGATCTCAATAAACATTTTGCCATATTTATACAATCTAAACTCAATCAGAAAGATATTCAACAGATATGGATGGGTATAAAAAAACTTACTTACAGAAAAAATCCATCTTTTGTTTCTGCACTTGAACTAGCCAAAGAATCCGGATGGGAAACAGAAAACTCTTCCCGCGATATTGGTATGGGTGTAACAACATCACTGGCCGTATTGGAAGAAAGCAATTTTTTGAAAAGAAAAAGAAATCTTGCCTACATTAAGGCAGACAGCTTTTTGAAAAATGATGTATCAGAGGCATTGGCTATAGTTAACGGTTCAACCAAATTAGATGAAAATCAGAAAAATTTTGCAGGAGATATAGTACGGAGACTGATCAAAAGATCAAGAGCAGAGGAAACCCGGATAGAATATCTGGCAGAATCATTGGGTATTGAAATAAAAGAAATGATGTACATTATTTCAATTTTACGTGAAGAGAAGATCCTGGGAGATGAAATGGACTTGTCCTGCTATGTATTGGGAAATAGTATTAAAAAAGCTGAAAAACGATTGTTACTTTATCTGCAGATAGAAAATCAATTATGTAAAATATTAAACGGTTCCACACAATCCTTTAACATTAAGGATATTAATGAGAAAATCATTTTTAATGGAATTTCACAATCAAAAGTAGATTTCATTAAGGATATTATCTTCTTCTGGGAATCAAATAACTTCATTGAAAAGGAAAGGTCTGATATAAACAGGAATATTTTTAAAATTACCTTTAAGAAAAAGAAAATTGATTCCTTTGTTAAGAGGATTCAATCCTTACAGGATCTATCAAAAGAAATATTCAACTTCCTGAAAATTAAGCTTGAAAAAGTCGACGACCAGGACCTGATTGAATTTTCAATCACCGAAGTAAAAAACTATCTGGCACAGAATATCAAACTATTTAATGAGGGATATTCCATTTCAACCATACAATCTGCTTTATTGTACCTCAACACTACTGGCGCCATTAAACTGGAAGGCGGGTTTTTGTTATATTACAAACAATTGAACATCCAACGAACCGAAGAAAATAAACGGAGAAAGTATACCCTTGAAGATCATAAAAAGCTGGAAGGATTTTATGAAAACAAAGTTGCACAGATCCATGTGGTAGGCGAATATGCCAAAAAAATGATATATGATCATCATGCTGGTGAAATAATGGTGGATGAATATTTTGCCACAGATTTTAAGGAATTTCTAAGAAAATATTTTCCTCGTGAGTTGAATTTGATAAAAAAACCGTTAACCCGGGAAAGATTTAAAAAGATAATGCAGGAATTATCGGATGAACAACAGAAGATACTCAATGATGAAAAAAGTCGATTCATAATTGTAGCTGCTGGACCGGGTAGTGGAAAAACGAAAATTCTGGTTCATAAAATTGCTTCTTTGCTGATCATGGAAGATGTCAAACCGGAGCAGTTTCTTATGCTTACCTTTTCCCGGGCGGCGGCCATTGAATTCAGAAAACGGATAAAGGAAATGGTCCACGGATTTGTAAACCATATCGATATATATACTTTTCATTCCTTCTGTTTTGACTTATTGGATCAGGTGGGAAGTATTGAAAGATCAGAAAATATCATAAAGCTTGCTATTGAGGCGATTGAATCAAAAGAAATTTCACTGAGCAGGATCGAAAATAAAAGTGTGCTTGTTCTTGATGAGTTTCAGGATATCGGACCAGACGAATACAAATTAATACAGCTTATTGTTGAGAAGTCTGATGAAATAAAAGTAATAGCCGTTGGGGATGATGATCAGAGTATTTATGGATTCAGGGGTGGTGATTCCAATCATATGCTTGATTTTGAGAAAAGATATGTAGCAAAAAGGTATGAGCTATTAACTAATTTCCGAAGTTATACAAACATCGTTGATTTTTCCAATCATTTTCTTAGGCAAATTGGAAATCGATATAAGACAAATTTGATCCAAGCTATTACTGATCAATCCGGATCAATATCGATTGTAAAAAACAAGTCTGAAAATCTGATTCCGATTGTTGTTAAATACTTTCTTAATACAAAAATTGGAGAAACAACAGCTGTGTTGACTTCAACTAATGAAGAAGCTTTACTGATAGCCACTGAATTAGAGAGATCTGGAATCCGTGCTAAAGTAATCATGTCGAATGATCGGTTCCATTTATCGAATCTTTATGAATTCAGGGAATTAATGAATTATATATATAAAGAAACAAATAATTCTTTACATGTTGTTACAACTGATCTGTGGGAAAGATCCCTGGAATATTTCAATCAGCGATTCCATCAAAACTCAAATTATGACGATCTTTTATCGGTTTTGAAAAAATTTGATCAGGAATACAGGCAAAAATCATTAAGTGAATTACGCATATTCCTTAAAGAGGTAAAAATAGAGCATTGTATCGATCATAAAGAGTCTATTTGCATCGTCTCAACCATGCATAAGGCTAAAGGACTGGAATTTGATAACGTTTTTGTTTTACTACAACATCATGAATTGGAAAAGGATGAACAAAAGCGTGTTGTTTATGTAGCCATGACCCGGGCAAAGAAGGATCTGACCATTATAACCAAATATCCATATTTTGATAATATACAGGTAAATGGAATAAGACATGAGCAGGACAATACTATTTATGATTCGCCTAAAGAAATATCACTAATTACGAATCCTTCGCATATTGCATTAGGATTTTTTAAATGGGAGAAGACTATTCCGGATATCGAAAAAATGCAAACCGATGATGAAATGGGAATTGTTCCTGGAGAGGATATATATTATTTGACGAATAATTCGGGGAAATATGTTTGCCGTTTTTCAAAAGATTTCACTGAGAAATATATTAGATGGATTGAAAAAGGTTATTCCTTTAAATCGGCCAGAGTGAATTATAAGGTGAAGTGGTATGATAAGGAGACGGAGAAGGAGTATTATACGATTTTGCCCAGAATATTACTTATTAAAAATTATTGATTTTTATTGTGCCTTTTTTCGAAAAATTAAGCTTGATTATTACTATATCAAAGTCTATTTAGAAACAAAAAAAGCATATTGATAATTTTGATAAAAATTACAATATTATACTCTTATAGATAGAATATAGGCATCAACATAAAATGTGTAATTATTTAAAGGTTTCACAAAGATATTATTATAATTTTAAGAGCTTCGCAATTTTATTAAATGATATTAGATAACGAAAACAAAAATCTAAAGGTCCACGAGTGGATAAGTAAATACACTAAGGAAGGTAAGATGTCAGTCGTAACGGGATACTTTACTGTAGGTGGTCTGGCATTCTTTTCTGAAAAAACAAAAGACCTTATAGAAGAATACAAATTTGTTCTGGGTGACATTGTAAACTTTGATGAATTCAAAGAATCGGCTCTAGATCTACTAAATGAAAATATTAGCGTAAATGCCTCATTAAGACTTAGCTCATTAGCAAAAGAAGCTGTTCGTTTTCTGGAACTCGACAAGGTAGAAGCCAAGACTCTTGAACCAAATTTCTGCCATGCAAAAGCATACTTGTTTGAGGATGCTGAGAACGAAGCTCAGAATAACTATTATATCACTGGAAGCTCAAACTTAACCGATGCTGGAATTGGAAGGAAAGTTACAAGTAATGTGGAACTTAACATTGCTGGATTTGGAAGTGAAGCTCAATATGATCAATTGATCAAATGGTTCGAAGAATTATGGAAAAAACCTCAAGCTCACGATGACAAGACAATCAAGAAGGAAGATGGATCTTTTGTCAAGATCCCATTTAAGAAATACTTGATTGATGAAATCAAAAAGATATTTCAGGAATACACGCCGAGAGAACTCTACTACAAAATCTTGTTCGAGCTTTTTGGGGAAGAAATTCTTTTGGAAAAAGATAATCCCGATTTTAACCGACAAATAGGTCGATTAGAAAATACGGTCATTTACAATTCACTTTACGAATTCCAGCAGAAAGGGGTACTCAGCTTGATAAAGATGCTTCAGCGATTTAATGGGGCAATACTGGCTGATGCCGTAGGTTTAGGTAAAACGTGGAGTGCTTTGGCAGTTATAAAATTTTATGAACTCCAGGGTAGGGAAGTTATTCTTATTTGTCCAAAAAAACTTTCTCATAACTGGTCTCAATATCTCAGAAGAAGCCACTCCAAATTTGAAAAAGATCAGTTCGACTATTTGGTAAGATATCACACGGACTTGTCTGAAGAACGAATTAATTCTTACAGGGAAGACATCAGTTTCCTGACCAACCGGAAACCAAAGCTTTTTGTCATTGATGAAAGCCACAACCTAAGGAATGACAAGTCGAAACGGTATAGATACTTCGTTGATGAAATACTTTGCAAATGTGAGGATGTAAAGGTATTAATGCTATCCGCAACTCCTATTAACAACTCATTGATAGATATTCGAAACCAATTCAAATTGGTTGTGGCGGGTGATACTGCAGGTTTTTATGAGTCACTTGACATTAGAAATCTTGATTATACATTCAGAGCGGCTCAAAAAGCATTTAATGAGTGGACAGATGATCCACATCCACGTATAGGTGATTTCATAAAAAAACTTCCCTCTAATTTCTTTAAGTTGACAGACTCTCTGACAGTTGCCAGAACCAGAAAGATGATTGAAGGTCACCAAAACAATCTGATATTTCCGATAAAAGAGAAACCCGAAAACATTTTTGTAACTCCAAAACAGATAGGAAACTTTGAAAGTTTTGAAGAGCTATTTGATCATTTTCCACCGAGGTTATCCGGTTATCAACCAGCATTTTATGTAGAACAGGTTGAGGATATTGACAAACTTCATGATGAAAGACAAAGGGATTTTTTCCTGGTTAAGATGATGTACATCCT
>CAZYDB010000143.1:0-3766 GCA_964645995.1 uncultured Roseivirgaceae bacterium | reverse complement strand
ATCCTATTAGTAAAAAGATTAGAATCATCCTGGGTGGCATTCCAAACAACTGTTGATAAGATTCTTACACATCATCAAAACGCATTGAATCGAATTAAACAGTATCAGGAAGTAAAAAAGGATTTGGATTTTGACGATGATCATCTTGAACTTTTAGAAGAGGATGATGAATTGTCAAATGAACTAGATGAATTTGCTCTTGGGAAGAAACGAAAAATTCAACTTTCCGAAATTGATGATTCCGGAATGCTGGACTTATTTAAAAAGCACTTAAAAGAGGACATTGAATCACTTCAATTATTACAAGCAAACCTCTATCAATTTAATAAGAAAATAGCCTCAGAAATAAAGAAGCCAAGAAATCTGAAAAGTGATGATGATAAGCTCGAGGCACTGATTGACCGAATTATTAAGAAGCGACAAAATGGATCAAACAACCAGAACGAAAAGGTTCTAATCTTTACAGTTTATATGGATACCGCTTTTTATCTATTTGATCAGCTTGAGGCACGAGGATTTGATAAACTTGCAGTAGTCAGTGGCGATACTTCTAGAATTTGGGACACTGAACAAGAAACAAAAAAGTTTGAAGTAATCCTTGAACGTTTTGCTCCCTATACTAAACTTTTCAGGGAAAAAGAATGGGATTATGTTCCGAGTTTTGACGAAATAGGGCTAAAAGAACAGTTTGATGAATGGCAAAAGTGGATTGCAGATAATGATTCAAAAACATTCGATAAGCTGAATAATTCGATTGATATCTTGATTGCAACAGATACACTGAGTGAGGGTCAAAACATGCAGGATTGCGATTTTGTGGTTAATTATGATATCCATTGGAATCCTGTGCGAGTTATCCAGCGAATGGGCCGTATTGACCGTCTGGGATCTCCAAATGAACGAATCTTCGGTCTGAACTTCTGGCCTTCTAATAACATCAATAGCTATTTGAATCTTCAAGGAAGAATAGAACAAAGAATGGCTGCTATGAAGCTGGCGGGTTCAGAAGTCGATTTGCAGTTTTCCGATACATTCAAAGAAATGGCGGAAAATGAAAGCCTTGAACAAAAGCAGAAAGCTAAAATGATGGAACAAATGCAAACCTCATGGGAAGACATAGAGGTTAGTGATCAGAATCTTGGCTTCGGTGACCTTTCACTGGAAACTTACAGACAAGAGCTTTTAGAAGAGCTAAAAAGCAAAGAGAAATATTATAAATATATGCCAAAGGGTGTTTATACTGGATTCAAGAGTTTAAATGAATCTTGTCCCAAATCAGGATTGATTGCTCTTTTTGGCTTTCCTGCGAGACCACCAAAAAAAGAAGATCACAGATATAAAACTTATGACCTGGTTTACATTGATGAAAATGGTAAGAGTGTTCTAAGCAATCAAAAAGAGATTCTGGATGCCCTGACCCAACACAAGGATACGGTTCGATATGTACCAAAGTTGCTTGATCAGGGAAGTATGGCTGAAATAGATCAATTATCAAATATCATTAGCAAATGGCTGAAAAGTCAGGCAGTACTAGAAGAAAAGCAGGAAGATGGTACCGTAAAGGAAACCATGGGTTCAAGTGCCTTGGACTTGATCAACAAATTGAAGGGAGGAAAGAAAGAAGCAGTAAGCACCCTAAAAGAGACAAAGACAAGTCTCAAAGACAGATATAAAAACGAAAATTATGATTTGATCACCTGGTTTGTAGTTTCAGCATAAGATTTTTAATGATCAATTGGTATGAACAAAAAAATTAGCACTATTAAAGTTCAACAGGTTCCCGTTAATTTATTTAAATATGAAGATCAGGAATACATTTCATTGACCGATATTGCATCATTCAAAAATCCGAAAAAACCTAACGATGTAGTAAAAAACTGGTTAAGAAACAGAGGAACAATTGAGTTTCTAGGCCTTTGGGAAAAAATAAATAATCCCGATTTTAAAGCGGTCGAATTCGACTCCTTTTTGTTCGAAGCAGGCAGCAATAGCTTCACCCTATCACCAACCAAATGGATCGAACAAAACCAGGCCATCGGTCTAGTCTGTAAAGCAGGAAGGGGAGGTGGCACCTACCCTCAGAGGGATATCACTTTTAAGTTTGTATCAAGTAAAACACGATTGAGCACACTTCAACATGGCAAAAAATAGAAAAATAGAAGTTCAAGGTACAGAGATCACCATTTTTAAAGGTGAAAAAGAGGATTATATTTCATTGACAGATATTGCCCGATACAAAGACACGGCAAATACGGATGACATTATCAAAAATTGGTTGCGTAACCGGAATACCATAGAACTTCTGGGCTTTTGGGAGCAACTCTACAACCCGGATTTTAAACCCGTCGAATTCGACGGGTTTAGAAAACAAGCCGGATTAAACAGCTTCGTGCTCACTCCTAAAAGATGGATAGAGTCCACCAATGCCATAGGTATCATTTCGAAATCAGGTCGATATGGAGGTACATTCGCGCACAAAGACATTGCCTTTGAATTTGCCTCATGGATTTCTATCGAATTCAAACTATACATTATAAAAGAATTCCAGCGACTTAAAGAAGAAGAAAGCAACCGTCAACAACTCGACTGGAACCTGCAGCGTACCCTGGCTAAAGTCAATTACACAATTCACACAGATGCCATCAAGGAACGACTTATACCTAAAAAATTAAGTCCCAAACAAACTTCAATGGTGTATGCTTCCGAAGCTGACCTGCTGAATATGGCATTATTTTGGACAAACAGCCGCTGAATGGCGAAATAAGAACCCGGATGCTCAGGGGAACATGCGTGACCAGGCTACGCTGGAACAATTGGTCGTACTTTCAAACTTGGAAAGTATCAACGCCATGCTGATTCGCCAGGGGGTGGATCAAAAAGAGCGGCTAACCCAATTAAATGAAATTGCCATTACGCAAATGACTTCTTTGGTGCAGGCTAAAAACATCAAAAAACTGAAATGATTGCATTAAAAACGATACAGGAAGATTTTTACGATGGCTTGAAAGCCTTTTTTAAGGAACTGAATATCCCTATCAACTATCTGGCTGAAGAACCAGCCAAACCTGTGGATATTCTATCAGAAAACTACAATGCTGGCAACTACGCACATCAACTGATGGAGGATGTTTATTTCCTGGGCATCGTCAATGATGAAATCTTTGAGGAAAAAGAAATCTTTGAATCTGGTGATCAATTTAAGAAGGCCATTAAAAAGGATTATGATGGAATCGTCTTGCTTGGAGTGACTTTAAAAAATCGCGAAAATGGCTTATTGCCTACCCGATCACAGTTTTAATTTCAGCAAGTATGTTTTTTGATTCGTTAATCAATTCTATTGCGTCTTCTTTATATGCCATATTTTTGGTTTTCTAAATTCTGACTAACGGTAAAATTTCAACCTTAAATATACCCTTCAAATTTCCACCGTTAGCATGAGAAATTAATCGAGTTTCTTGATGTGGGGAATGTGCTATAACGTTTGTATATATGCATTACATATGTTTCTAGTTTCAAAAAGTCGCGGAATTACATATTCTACAAAGCATTCCAAGTAAACATGTAATTATTCCCGGATTCATCATGGTACTATCATTTTGTCTGACACGTCAACTTTAAAATGATTTCTTCTCTGGGTTTATGAAAGAGCATTTCAAAATAGTAAAACTGACGATTTGATGCAAGATAATAGGGTCATATAGTTTCCCTGTGCCCACCATTTTCTTTATACCTGATTCAACTTCATTAACAACAATTATACATGCTC
>CAZYDB010000142.1:8917-11222 GCA_964645995.1 uncultured Roseivirgaceae bacterium | reverse complement strand
ATTGTATTTCAGGAATCAATTTCCCATTATTGTGGAACTGGCCTGTGGCAGGGGTGAATATACTATCGGCCTCGCCAGGGAATTCCCCGATAAGAATTGTATCGGCGTTGACATCAAAGGTCCGAGAATTTGGAAGGGAAGCCGGATAGCCGAAGAAGAAAACCTGGGTAATGTAGCTTTCCTGAGGACAAATATACAAAATCTGAATCGCTTTTTTGATGCAGGAGAAATTGATGAGATATGGATCACCTTTCCTGACCCCCGGCCTAAACTGCGCGATGAACGGCGCCGGCTGACATATCCCCGGTTTCTTAATATGTATAAGGAATTGATTAAGCCTGGCGGAATAATTCACCTTAAAACAGATAATACATCGCTGTTTGATTACAGTTTAGCAGTGATTTCCAGGCAGGATTTCGTGACCGGTATACAACATACTTATGATCTTTATCGTTCGATTCTTATAAAATATCATTATGGTATTAGAACGAACTATGAAAAGGAATACCTCGAAAAAAACATCCCGATAAAATATCTTAATTTCAGAATAAAACCAGTATGATTGGAATTTATAAGCTATTAAAACTGCCGGGCATGATCATTTTTTATCTTTTTTTGATCATTGGTCTGCTGATCCTTATTAACACAGGCAAAGGTGATCTGCTACTCCTGATCAATCATAACCATAACCGGCTGCTTGATATTTTTTTTAAATACTGGACTTTTTTTGGCGACGGGTTGATATTTCTTTTTCTTTTTATATTTTTTATTTTAAGAAGCTATTATTACGCCCTCTTCACGGCACTGTCCATTATTGTACAAACCTTTCTGACGCAGGGAATGAAAAGGGTTGTTTTTGATGATGTTGTCAGACCGAAATCGTTTATCCAGAATTTTGAACATTTGCATACTGTCCCGGGCGTTGAAATATATGGGTTGCATGCTTTTCCTTCGGGACACACGGCAACTGCCTTTACTGTTGCTTTATTATTATCAATATATGTAAAAAACGGCAGGTGGTCAATATTTTTCATCCTTTCTGCCTTACTTGTCGGTGTATCCAGGATATATCTATTACAGCATTTCTTTATCGATGTCTATTTTGGGGCAATTGTTGGTATTTTTTCAGTATTACTCGTTTTTTATTTATTAACACGGCAGAATATTGAGCACCGGTATCCCTGGAACAGCTCCCTTACCGGGAAATAGTTGAACGGTTATTTTTTCTTAAATATGACCGTGGTTGGAATCTCAAAAATATCTTTAGCTTCAGCTACCTTTTCCAGCGATCTGAAAACATCGCTTGATTCAGCAAAGGATTTTCTCGTTATGATGTATCCGTCTGGATTCTGCCTTAGAAAACTGCTGACTGTCTCTTCTGTTTCGAGTGTAACAAAAGGCTTTCTGATATAAAATGAAAAAGCCGGATTATAGATCTTATAAGAAGCAACAGGGGCGTTTCTGTCGATCAATGGCAGGGAAATGGCTATCGGATTCTCCTGATCAACCCTGGGGAAAACCACATAGAAAAATAAAAGTGCAGTTATCACCCATGAAGTGATTAAAGATAGCACTGAGCCCTTAAACCTGTTCTTTAATAAAAATAAAATAGCTGATACGGCTCCCAAAGGAAGGATAAGGAAAAACCAGGACAGGTAGTTCAGGTGTGAAAGCGCCGGGTCGTATGTGAGGGCAAAATATATTCCAAAGGGTATTATTATTGCCAGTACCAGGTATATCAGTTCAGAAATAAAGACTGTTTTTTTGTATTTCAGGAAATTGTCCTGCATCAGGCTGAAGTAATATCCCGTCAGCAAGGCTATCCAGGGATAGGAAGGGACAGTATAATTTGGAAGTTTTGTTCTGGAAATGGAGAAAAAGATGATTATGGTCGAAATTATGAAGAGGCTGTACAGAAGTACCGGTTGTTCCTTTTTCTTCTTCCATCCTTTTGTGAAGGCCTGTATCAGAAAAATCGAAAAAGGAAGCATGCCGATCAATACCATTAACGGAGTCACCAGGAAGATCGCACCATGCCCTTCCATAGTGTTTGTGTACCGGTTCAGGTTATGATACAGAAAAAATTGTTTGATCCATTCCCCATCGGTTTGTATGCCAACAAGGATATACCAGGGTAAAACAACGAAAAGGATTACACCGAGAATCCATTGCGGTCTTAATTTCAGGAAATAAGACCAGTTGAATTTTTTTGTATAAATAAGAAACAGCAGGACTGATAAACCGGGAAGAATGATAGCTACAGGTCCTTTAGTGAGGGTAGCCAGTCCAAATGACAGGTATGCGA
>CAZYDB010000142.1:0-8907 GCA_964645995.1 uncultured Roseivirgaceae bacterium | reverse complement strand
AAAACGGGTATTATTTTCATGATAAAATACATAAAAAGAAGCAAACCCTGCAGTTAGAAAAAAGATCAGGTAGGGATCGGGAACGGCCATATGAAACTGGAGGTTATAATGTAGCGAGGATAATAAGGCCAGGCTGCTGAATAAGGCCGTTCGCTGTCCCAGATACCGATTGGCTATCCACCAGGTAACCATGATGGTAAGAACACCCATGATGACTGAAAAAAACCTTGCTGAAAATTCATTGACTCCAAATATCAGATAAGCCAGCTGCATGAAGTAATAATGGAGCGGTGGTTTATCTGTTCTGAGTTCCTGGTTAAAAGTCGGTATGATCAGATCTCCACGGTCAAGCATTTCTCTGGCACAAACCGAGTTTTTTGCTTCATCAAGGGCGTAAATGTATAAACCGCCGATATTAGAGGATAATAAAACAAAACCCAGGATTGTGATCAGGATCAGATTTTTTACATTATTTTTGGGCATCAGATAGTATGTTCAATACACTGCAAAACTAAGATCATCACTTAATATATTGATAAAAAGCAAATAAAATCTTATATAGCTGATTAATTGATCGTGCATTTTTTTTGAGCTCTCAGATATGAAAAGGACATTCTTAATTTATACATTTATTATTACATTTCTTATACCCATTGAAGGATATTCCCAGGATACGGCTCCTTTTCGCGATAAGCAGAAATACTGGGTCGATTCGGTTTTTACAACGCTTTCATTGAAGGATAAAATCGGTCAGTTATTTATGGTAGCTGCTTATTCTAACCGTGATGAGCAGCACAGGAAGGACCTTCTTGAACTTATCGGAGATTATGGTATCGGCGGACTTATCTTTTTTCAGGGTGGACCTGTACGGCAGGCCCGGCTGACTAATGAATTCCAGTCAGTATCGGAAGTTCCTCTGCTGATAGCTATGGATGCTGAGTGGGGGTTAGGGATGCGCCTTGACAGTACGGTAAGTTACCCATACCAGATGGGCCTGGGCGCCATTGAAGATGAGGGGCTGATCTATCAAATGGGAACCGAAATAGCCGGTCAGTTCAGAAGGCTTGGCATGCATATTAATTTCGCCCCAGTTATTGATGTAAATAATAATGCCAGGAATCCGGTGATCAACTTCAGGTCTTTTGGCGAGGATAAGCATAATGTGGTGCATAAAGGGCTTGCTTATATGAAGGGGCTCCAGGACCATGGAGTGCTGGCCAGCGGCAAACATTTCCCGGGTCATGGCGATACCGATGTTGACTCACACCTGGATCTGCCGGTGATCGGGCATGACTGGGGAAGGTTGAAGGATATTGAACTATATCCCTTTAAAGAACTTATTCGTGAAGGACTTGGGAGCATAATGGTGGCGCATCTTAATATTCCGGCTCTCGATCCGGAACCAGGCAAACCCTCGACTCTTTCTAGTCCTATCGTTACCGGCTTGTTGAAGGATAGCCTTGCCTTCGAAGGCATTGTTTTTACTGATGCACTCAATATGAAGGGTGTTACTAAATATTTTGAACCCGGAGAAATTGACCTGAAAGCTTTTCAGGCAGGCAATGACATCCTGCTTTTTTCGGAAAATGTGCCCAAGGCCATCGAGTTGATCAATCAGGCGGTGAGTAAAGGTGAAATAACCGTGGCGGAAATCGATCAACGTGTAATGAAGATATTGGAATTGAAGTTCTGGTCGGGCTTGCATGAATATGAGCCTGTCAGTATCGACGGGTTATTAGAAGAACTCAATACCCCCCAGGCTGACCTTCTTTTGAGAAAACTCATCGGTGCATCGACGACTGCTCTCAAGAATGATGGCGACTTGTTGCCTTTGAAAAGACTTGACACGCTTACTGTAAATTCCCTGACTCTCGGGCAGGGGACATCCGCTATATTTCAGGATCGCTTGGATGACTATATCCCGATGGATCATTACCGGATCAGCAACAAGGATCAATACCATAAAATCAGGGAGAAGCTGGATCTTTCGGATCTGACAATATTAAATATTGAAGGGTTGTCACAATATGCATCTCGAAACTTTGGTCTGGAGTCATGGGAGATAGAACTGGCCAACGAAGTAATCAGGGATCATAATACGATATTCGTATGGCATGGAAACCCTTATGGACTGGATATGATAGAAAACGTAGGGCTGGCGAAGTCGGTCATTATAACTTACCAGGAAAGGGATTTGACAAAAGATATGGCTGCTCAGCTGATCTTTGGCGGGATATCTGCCAGTGGCACCTTGCCTGTAACGATCAATGATCAATTTCCGGCCGGCACGGGAATAGTAATAAACGGAGGGATCAGGTTTGGATATACAATACCGGAAGCGGTAGATCTAGATAGTAAATATTTAAATAGGAAACTTGATTCTCTGGCTTTGTATGCCCTGCAGGAGGAAGTGGCTCCGGGGCTGGAAGTGCTGGTGGCGCGAGATCAGAAAATAGTATTTCATAAAACCTTCGGTTATCATACCTATGACAAGACAAAACCAGTCCGGGAAGATGATCTTTTCGATTTTGCTTCAGTAACCAAAATCACCGGAGCGTTGCCGGCATTAATGAAATTATATGATCAGGGGGAGTTTGATCTGGAAGCCAGCCTGGCAGACTATATAAGGTATTACCGTTGGGGTAATAAAAGAAACCTCACTATCAGGCGGATATTGTCTCATAATGCCGGTCTTCAATCCTGGATACCCTATTGGAAAACAGCTCTGAGGAAAAATGGAAAATTTAAATGGCGAACATTGTCAACCGATTCTTCAGCCAGATTTCCCATTAAGCTTACCGATAGCCTGTTCCTCTTTAAAAATTATAAAAAGAAGATATACAGGATGATTCGGAAGTCACCGGTAGATCCTGACCAGGGATACGTTTACTCCGGTCTTTCTTTTTATTTATGGCCTGAAGTGATTGAAAATATTACAGGTAATGGGTATGAACCTTACCTTAAGGATAATTCTTATAGGCCACTCGGTGCCTACACCCTGACCTATAATCCCCATAAACATTTTTCTATTGACCAGATTGTACCGACCGAAAAGGATACTTTCTTCCGAAAGATACAGATTCACGGGGTGGTTCATGATGAGGGAGCGGCCATGATGGATGGTGTATCGTCGAATGCAGGCTTATTCGGTACTGCGCAGGACCTGGCTAAATTGATGCAGATGTATTTGAACATGGGTGAATATGGGGGACGACAGTATATCTCCAGTCAGACGATGAAAATTTTCACTGCCTGTCATTATTGTAATGAAAAAATACGGCGCGGTCTGGCTTTTGATAAACCATTATTGATCGATAAAGAGCGTGGACTTCCTGCCGTGGATGCCAGTGATGATAGTTTCGGTCACTCAGGATATACAGGAACGTTTACCTGGGCTGATCCGGAGACAGGGATCCTTTTTGTATTCCTTTCTAACAGGGTATACCCCACCCGGGAAAACAATAAAATAGCGGAGTTGAGCATCAGACCTAAAATGCATCAGGTGATCTATGATGCCAGGCGTTAAAAAGGTTGATATTAAATTGAAAACAGAAATTGTTCTGATTTAACAGAGATATGAAAATCTCACTTGTAATAGGCGTTTTGAATGAGGAGGAAAACATAAAACCACTCATAGGAAGGATAGAAGAGGCTCTGTCAGGCTTCGATTATGAAGTTATTTTCATTGATGACGGTTCTTCAGATGCTACTATGGAAAACCTGAAATTTCATTCGGGGGAGAGGTATAAGATTTTGAGTTTTTTCAAGAACTATGGGCAGACCGCCGCTATGGCTGCAGGCATTGAACATGCGGCGGGCGACCTTATTGTAACGATGGATGGTGACCTGCAGAATGATCCGGCAGATATTCCAAAGCTTGTCCGGGAGTTGGAAGAAGGGAACTGGGATGTTGTAGCCGGTAAACGGGTTCAGCGGAAAGATTCTTTTTTTATCCGGAAGCTGCCCAGTAAGATCGCAAACTGGATCATCAGATGGTTTACTGGTGTAAGGATAAGTGATTATGGTTGTTCACTAAAGATTTTCCGGACTGATGTAGCCAAAAACCTGGGATTATATGGCGAATTACACCGTTTTATTCCTGTGCTTGCGAAACTGCAAGGTGCCCGGATCACTGAAATGGAGGTATTGCACCATCCAAGGGTCTACGGTAAAACGAAGTACGGCCTGGGGCGTACATTGAGGGTCATGAGTGACCTGATACTTATGGTTTTTTTTCAGAAATACATGCACCGGCCCATGCACCTTTTCGGTACCCTGGGTATCGTCACCTTCGGTATCGGCATTATCCTGAACCTCTATTTGCTGGGTGAGAAAATTCTCGGACACGATATTTGGGGCCGGCCTATACTCATCCTGGCTATAACCCTTACTATCGGTGGCATTCAACTGATCACCTCCGGTCTGATAGCTGAAGTGATCATGAGAACCTATTATGAATCGCAGGATAAAAGAACTTACCGGATCAAAGAAACCGTCATTGGGAACGATCAATAAAAAAAGATTGTTGAAATTAATTATCAAGGCCGGTCTGACGGTGCTGGCTGTTTATGTAGTGGTCAATAAGATTGATGTGCAGCAAACGGGCAGCATCCTTATGAAAGCAAAGGTATTTTGGTTTATTCCGGCATTTCTTTTCTTTAATTTTTCAAAATGGATAAGCGCCATAAGACTGAATACTTTCTTTAAATCCATAGGTCTCTATCTTGATCAATTCTATAACCTCAAGCTATATTATGTTGGGATGTTCTATAACCTGTTTTTGCCGGGAGGTATCGGTGGAGATGGATATAAGGTGTACCTGCTGAATAAATATCATAAAAAACCTGTAAAAATACTTATTGGGGCCACCCTTCTTGATAGGATCAGTGGCCTGGTGGCACTGCTTTTTCTTGCCCTTTTATTTTGTTTTTTTGTAGATCTGACTTTCTTGGGTCAATATATCAACATGGCCATACTCGGATTGACCTTGATAATCTATCCGGTCTATTATCTCTTTTACAGGATAATCTTCAAAAAATTCCTTCAATCCTTTCACCGATCCAACCTTCAATCACTCGGGGTGCAGGCTGGCCAGGTGATCAGTGCGTTTTTCCTGTTATGGGCATTGGATATTAATGTCCTGTACCTGGAATATCTCGTATTGTTTTTATTATCATCCGTTGTTGCGGTTTTGCCTTTCACGATAGGAGGCGTGGGTGCCCGGGAGCTAGTTTTTGTATTTGGAGCTAATTATCTCATGATTGACAAGAATACTGCCGTGGCATTCAGCATATTATTTTTTTTGGTAATTGTGTTCAGTTCTTTAGGAGGTATATTTTTTGAAACCGGATTAAAAACTCAGAAACCCTGAAAAATGCATGTTAACCCCGATTATTCATGAACTATTCTCAAAATTAACCGCCTTTGCCATTTAAAATGTTTAATATCAGGTAGTTACATAACGGGGTTAACTCAAAAATTCATTTTCATGCCTGGTCTGGCATGTGTCCTTAAGGAGTCGATGATCTCAGCCGAAGGCGCCTGTGTAGCTGAAAGATGAAAAGATCGAGTGTTAAAAATGAAAGTTGAAAGCTCAAACCTGAAAAATTCACGAATTTTTCACCCTATCAGGCTGATGGAGCGCCCCGATTTTATCGGGATGCCCATCAGGGTTAACCTGGCGAAGTATCTTATTGAATATCACCTATATATCTTAAAATTACGCCGAACAACAAAAATTTATGAATAGGTCAGGCTAACGAGGGTCATCAGTTTCGATCATTTCGAGGATATCACCCAGGAAATCGTAATCCTTAAACCCGACTTTTGTTTCGTCCTGTCCATCCAGCGCAATACCCTTAACAATGGTTTGGTCTATTAATTCCATGACATTATCCTTATTGATGCCGTAGCCTGCAATAATCTCGAATTTGCTGCAAAGTTCCTTTATCATGCCTGTATTGACCGCTCTGTTTTGCTTGCTGAAGAGATGAACATAATCAATCATGTCATTCACATAACTGATATCTTCCATGATAGCATCCGTTGCCGGGTATGCATCGATATTTAATTTAAGGATGACAGGTTTACCCAGGAGTGTTGTTTCCTGTATCATCTCAGGTTTGGTGATTTCAATTTTATCCAACTGGTATTTATCCATTACAGAGGCGATCATTTTAGGATCATAAGTGTCAAATTCACCAATAAATTCAGGACCAGAGACCCAGCTTGTCAGTTCTTTGAAAGTTTCCGGATCCACATAATACCTGGAATGGTTTTCCAGGCTAAACCCTAAAAGAGCAACACCCATTCCGGCACAATAGCGGGCATCACTTAAATTGGTTATATGATTTATTTTTACTACTGTTTTTAAGGCCATAATTATGGAAGGTCAAATAATATTTCCGGATTCGGACAATTTGTCAATAATATTTCCGCTTCATTAACATCAGCCACACCCGGAAAATCACCTGAATGCTCTTGGATTTCTTCAATAATCTGAAAATGAAGATGAGGGGGCCAATTGCCGTTTTCATTATAGGCTCCAACATATCCAATCTTCTCGCCCTTTTCAATGACCTGTTTTTCTGAGCAGTTATCAATACTTTTTTTACTTAGGTGTCCCCACAACAGATGAAAACTTTTGCCATCCAGAAAATGCCGGGTAATAATAGTAGGGCCATAGTTGCCCATGCCTTTATTATCCCCGTAACTATGTATTTCTCCTTTCAGGGGCATGTAAATAACCGCTCCTTCAGGCACCCAGAAATCGATGCCCAGGTGGACCGTTCGTGGTTCCGGGCCTGAAAAAATTGCACTTCTCCGATAGAAATCCCGGTTTTCTCCGTAACCGCCCCATGCGAATGCACGGTTGTTTTTTTTGAGCAAACTTTGTATGTATCCGGCAAGGGGTTTCATTTCCCTGATATCCATATTCATCAACTCCCGGTTATCACAGCTCAGATCGACCTTAAGTCCTTCCTCCTGGATATAAGGTGGAGAAAATAACCAGATGAATGATGATCTATTGTTCCTTAAGATCTCTTTTAATTCCACCCTTGCTTAATCTTCATATTGTGTTAGTTGTAGTCGGGCTTCAATACAGGAGCCGCAGCCATTATTTCTTCATTGGCAAATTCCTTGTATTTTTCAAAGTTTTTATGAAACTGCTTAACGAGCTTGTTAGCCGTCTTATAAAAATCATCCTGATTCGACCAACTGTTTTTTGGCCGCAGCAATTCAGAGGGAACACCGGGACAAGTTGTCGGTATTCTGGTGCCGAACATCGACCCCGTATGATAATCCACAAAATCAAGTTTCCCTTCGAGGGCAGCGCTGATCATCGCCCGGGTTAATTTTAAATCAATCCTTTTACCTACACCATATTGTCCGCCGACCCAGCCAGTATTTACCAGCCATACATTCACTTCATGTTTTTTCATTTTTTCACCGAGCATTTCGGCATAGGTAGTAGGGTGGAGAGGCAGGAATGCCGCCCCAAAACAGGCAGAAAAAGTTGACACAGGATCGGTGACGCCAACTTCCGTGCCAGCTACCTTGGCCGTATATCCACTGATAAAATGATACATGGCCTGTCCCGGATCCAATTTGGAAATGGGCGGCAAAACACCAAAGGCATCGGCGGCCAGAAAGAAAATATTCTTAGGAACGCCTCCAATAGAAGGCTGAATGATGTTATTGATATGATGTATGGGGTAGGAAACCCTCGTGTTCTCAGTAACCCTGGTATCGGAATAATTAACTACTCTCGAGGAAGGATAAAAGCGGACATTTTCTTCGATTGCGCCAAATTTTATTGCATTCCAGATATCAGGCTCCTTTTCCTCCGATAGATTTACGGTTTTTGCGTAACATCCTCCTTCGAAGTTAAAGATCGTTTTCTCCGTCCATCCATGTTCATCATCTCCAATCAGCATACGGTTGGGATCAGCCGAAAGGGTGGTTTTTCCGGTACCTGAAAGCCCGAAGAATATAGCAGTATCTCCACTATTGCCAATATTGGCTGAACAATGCATGGGCAATACATTCTTTTCAGAGGGAAGAATATAATTCATGACACCAAAGATCCCCTTTTTAATTTCACCTGCATAAGCGGTGCCCCCGATGATCATAATGTTCTTGGTGAGGTTAACAATGGCAAAATTACTCTGCCGGATGCCAAACCGTTGTGGGTCTGCAGTAAATTCAGGAGCGCAGATTACGGTGAAATCAGGTTGAAAATTTTCAAGATCTTCCTTGTTCGGCCGGATGAACATATTATAGCAGAAAAGGTTCTGCCAGGCCATAGTATTAACAAACCGGCAATTCAGACGGTAATTATTGTCTGCACCGGCAAACCCTTCACGCACAAAAAGCTCCTTGCCATAGAGGTACTTGATCATTTCATTATACAAGTCGTTAAAATGCTCGGGTTCAATGGGTTGGTTTACAGCCCCCCACCAGATAACATCCCTTGTTTTGTCATCCAGAACGATGTATTTATCCTTAGGTGCCCGCCCCGTAAAAAAACTGGTATCTACCATCAATGAACCCCTGTCTGTGATGATCCCTTCTCCTTTGCGTAAAGCCTCTTCATAAAGTTGTGAAGGAGAATAGTTCCAATGGATCCTTCCTGACTTCAGACCCAGCGAATAGAGATCGGATTTCGTTGATTTAATGCCTGTTTCAATCATAAAAAAAAATTTAGGTTAATGATTATCCTGAATTATGAAAAATTGCTACCTGGTTGGTTTGTTATATAATATTAACCCTTATTATATTTCTTTAAAAACCAATATCAAGAAATTTTTAATTTTCCTGCCGGAAAAACCACTTAACCTGAATAATTCACGAATTTTGCACCCCATCAGGGTTAACCTGGCGAAGTATCTTATTGAATATCACCTA
>CAZYDB010000141.1:0-11464 GCA_964645995.1 uncultured Roseivirgaceae bacterium | reverse complement strand
TCGCTGTTTACAGCCTTTCTTACCTTTCAAAAGACCAACGTTCCAAACATTTTTTTGAATATTACCTGATTACTCTCGGCAGTGCCTATGGTGCACTATTGTCCGATCATCTGCTGATGTTTCTTTTTTTCTGGGGACTCCTGGGGCTCACCCTGTATAAATTGATCCGGGGGTACGATGATGAAAGTTCTTCAGCCGCAAAAAAGACCTTAATTCTTATTGGGGCTTCAGACAGCCTGCTTATCCTCGGCGCCGGCCTGGTCTGGCTGCGAACCGGCACTTTTTTCATGTCTGAAATATCGCTTCCTACCCAGACAGTCACCGCTAATATTGCTTTTATTTGCCTGTTGATCGGGAGCTTTACCAAGGCAGGAGCCTTTCCTTTTCATACATGGATACCTGACTTCGTCAAAAAGGCCCCGGCAGCATCCTCGGCCTATTTGCCGGCCTCTCTTGATAAATTACTGGGTATATACTTCCTCACCAGGATCTGTGTTGATGTTTTTCTGATGAACCAGTGGCTGGTTCTAGCCATCCTGATCATAGGTGTCACGACCATTATTGCAGCAGTGATGATGGCACTAATTCAGCATAACTATAAACGGCTGCTGGGCTATCATGCCGTATCACAGGTGGGTTATATGGTAGTCGGCATAGGGCTTGGCACACCCCTGGGTATTGCAGGGGGACTTTTCCATATGGTGAACCACGCATTATATAAAAGCGGTCTTTTTCTTTCGGCCGGAAGTATTGAAAAACAAACCGGCGAGGAAGACCTGGTTAACCTGAGCGGGCTCTCAAAAAATATGCCGATCACCTTCATCAGTGCCCTGATATTTGCCCTGGCCATCTCAGGCATCCCTCCCCTGAACGGTTTCGCCTCCAAATGGCTTATCTATCAGGCTATTATCGATTTCGGACAAGGCACAGACATAGCCAACAGGCTGTGGATCATCTGGCTTTCACTGGCCGTTTTTGGATCAGCATTAACATTGGCAAGCTTTATCAAATTCATTTCCGGAGCCTTCCTCGGCCGTTTACAGGATCATCTGAAAGGCATAAAGGAAGTAAATATAATGATGTGGCTTCCCATGATTATACTGGCCGTTATATGTGTCGGATTTGGTGTAGTAGCTACTGGCGTTGTCCTCCCGAAAATGTTGATGCCTGTAACGGGACAGTTCGAGTTTGTAGGCATTTGGAATTCCTCCATGGTATCCATCCTGATACTGGTCTCTATTATTCTCGGCCTGATCATATACCTGGCGGGAGATATTAAAAAATTCAGGTCGGATGATAGCTTTATTGGAGGTGAAAGCATGCAGGAAACAACTCATTACTCAGTATTGGACTTCTATAAAACGATCAGTGATTTCAAGTTTCTGTCATTTTTCTATAAAAAGGCCGAAAAGAAATGGTTTGATATATATGATCTCTCGAAGGTCTTTGTGCTGAGTATGAACAATCAATTCAGCAAGGCCCATAACGGGATATTGACCACCTATACTGCCTGGTATATCATAGGTCTTATTTTTATGCTTATTCTGTTGATGTAACATAACTGATTATGGAGATTTTATTAGCTATAATACTGGTTTTAATGATACTGGGTTCCATTTACATCCTTCACGCAGGGGACCTTCTGTCGGCTGTAATTTCATATGGCATTGTCGGCTTCGGGCTGGTGGTCTGTTTCCTGTTGCTGAGGGCACCTGATCTGGCTATCATACAAATCGTGGTAGAGACCATCACCCTCGTTATCATGATAGCAGTGATCATTGACAGTACCCGCCAGGAATTAAAAACAGTACTTTCCAATAAAGGGATCATCTTCACATCGCTTATTGTTCTCCTGCTTGGCGCTTTTGCCGTTTATTTTTACCTGGCGATTAAAGGACTGGCACCCTTTGGAGAGCATGTTATGCGAATGTCCCAGATCTATGTGGATTCAGGGGCAGAATCAACCGGTAGTGCCAATCTGGTGACCGGTGTATTGCTTGATTATCGTGCCTATGACACCCTGGGTGAGGCGACGATCCTGTTTACAGCAGCCATTGGCGTTATCACTGTAATGCGGTTGAAAGGAAAACATAAAAAGTAAAGGATATGAAAGGCATGACCATCATCATTAAAAAGGTGACACAACTGATGACAGGCATCATTTTTATATATGGTGTCTATATTGTGACACATGGACACCTAACCCCTGGCGGAGGGTTTGGCGGAGGCGCCATTATAGCCGGAGCTTTTTATCTGCTTATCCTGGCATATGGATCCGACCACCTGACGATGACCCGTAAAAAGGAAGGCTCTGCTGTCAGTGAAAGCCTCGCAATACTGGCATTCCTGCTATTTGCCACCTTTGGATTATTTATTGGAGTGAAGGTCTTCTTCTCGAATTATCTGGACACCGGTAAAGTAGGAGAACTGATATCCGGCGGGATAATACCGTTGTATAATGTATTTATTGGTATTGAAGTGGCGGCCGCTTTGATATCCATATTTTTTGCGTTTTTAATCTTTAAAGAAGAAATACAATAATGATACTTTTTATTCTCTGTTTCATCCTGTTGCTGGTGGGTCTGTACGGAATACTTACCAGAAGAAATCTGATCAAGATCATTCTCGGGCTTAGCATCATGCAATATGCGATCAACTTATTCCTGATCCTGGTAGGTTATGTTGAAGGAGGAGCCGCTCCCATCATTAAGGAAGACACCACCCTGTATGTCGACCCTCTGCCACAGGCAATGATACTTACCGTGATCGTCATTGGCTTGGCTACGACTGCTTTACTACTGGCCATGGCTACCAAACTATACCGGAAACACAATACTTTTAATATTCAGGACATCAATCTTTTAAAAGGATAACATATGAATCAGCTGATTCCAATATATATCATTTTACCGCTGGCCGGAGCTTTGATCATCCCGGTAATCAATCGATTCTGGAAAGGGCTGGCACGATGGATCACTCCCCTGATTTTTCTGTTTCTCACCGCACAGACATTGTATATTCTGTTTGGAAAAGACCTTACAAGGATCGTCTATTATGTTGGTGGCTGGGAACCAATGGCCGGAATACCTATTGGTATCTATATGGTCATGGATGGCTTAACCGTTTTTATCCTGCTTATTATTAATATGATCGGGTTTGCTGCTTCCGTATATGCCATTGATTATATTAAAAAATTCACTGCTGAAGCTAATTTTTATTCACTTTTCTGTCTAATGGTAACTGGCATGAATGGAGTTGCGATCACCGGCGACATCTTTAATCTATATGTCTTTCTTGAAATAGCAGTGATCGCCGCCTACGCCCTCGTTGCCTATGGTGTTGAAAAAGAGGAACTGGAGGCTTCTTTCAAATACCAGGTACTTGGAGGCATGGCTTCCCTGCTCATCATCTTTGGCATTGGTATCCTTTATTGGCATACGGGAACGCTGAATATTGCGGATATCAGAAATTCGATCAATAATTCCGCTGATTCAAGAGGCCTTATATTTATCCAGGTTATCTTCATATCAGGCTTCGGGTTAAAGGCTGCAATGATTCCCTTCCATTCCTGGTTACCTGATGCGCACTCTTCGGCGCCTTCGCCAATATCGGCCATGCTTTCAGGCGTGCTGATCAAAGCGATCGGCGTATATGTTCTTTTCAGGTTATTCTTTAATATGTTCGCTATCACTTATGAAATAGCGGTTGCTTTAACAACTATTGGAACCCTTTCGATGATCATCGGTGTATTAATGGCGATCGGTCAGTGGGATATCAAGCGCCTGTTGGCCTATCACAGCATCAGCCAGATGGGATATGTTTTCCTCGGGGTGGGGATCGGTATGCTGGTAATCGCCACCGGCGGAAGTCAGATCATAGCCGGCTTGTCAATCCTGGGCGGCTTGTATCACCTGATCAACCATGCTGTTTTCAAGGGATTGCTATTTCTTACAGCCGGATCGATCGAACACCGTATAGGAACACGGAATCTGAAGGAAATGGGTGGGTTGTCAGAACGCATGCCACTAACGGCTACTACTAACTTCAGTGCTTCAATGGCCATTTCAGGGATACCCCCTTTTAATGGTTTTTTCTCAAAACTGGTCATAATTATCGCAGCAGTCCAGGCACATTATTACCTCCTGGCATTATTTGCCGTTTTCGTCAGCATCATCACCCTGGCCTCTTTCCTTAAAGTACAGAAATATGCGTTTTTCAATCAATTGAAAGCATCAATCTCGGATAATATAAAAGAGGCACCGTTTTTCATGAGCTTTTCCATGGTATTACTTGCTGTCCTGTGCCTGGCATTGAGCGCCATCATTTTGCCTGGCCTGAGGGAAATATTCCTTAACCCATCGGTTGATGTGCTATTGAACGGAAATGAGTATTCCCGGATAATATTGAACCCGTAAAAGATCGTTTATGAAAGTTGCTGTCGCTATACCTGTGTTTTAAATTATTAAACTTATGAAATACATTGTTTTCTTCATACTTGCCTTTTTGATGTGGTTGGCACTGACCTTCAGTCTTTCTCCTGCCAATGTGATTACGGGACTGCTGGCTTCACTGGTCACAACGTTATTTTTCGGAAAAATGTATGTCGATAATGTACATAAATTCCTGCAGCCGGCAAGGTATTTCTGGTTATTGGTATATGTTTTCATATTTACCTGGGAGTGCATCAAAGCGAACTTTGACGTGGCATACCGTGTTCTGCATCCTTCATTACCGGTTAAACCGGGTATTGTGAAAGTTCCTCTGACGGTAAAATCCGATATGGCCCGGGCCATGCTGGCAAACTCAATCACCATGACGCCAGGCACTATTTCCGTAGACATTATTGATGACGAACTATATGTACACTGGATCTATGTGAGCTCACAGGATCCGGCAGCTTATACAGAAAGAATTTCAGGAAGATTCGAAAAATACATTGCTAAAATATTTGATTGATATGATTATTGATATTTTTCTTTATATCCAATGCGCTTTAGCTTTTATATGCCTTTACCGGGTTATTCGGGGGCCTTCTATTGCCGACAGGATGGTCGGTATAGATATATTCGGTATCCTCGTTGTTGGTATATGTGCCATATTCGCCATTAAGACAGGACGTACCTTCCTTATTGATGTTGGTATAGCCTGGATTATTTTAAGTTTTATCGGAACAATTTCATTAGCTAAATACCTAGAAGGAAAAAAATTAAATGAGTGATCTAATCAGTAATATCATAATTGCCATAGGCATATTGTTTAATCTGTTCGGATGTCTCGGTCTGCTCCGTCTGCCCGATGTGTATAACCGCCTTCAGGCCGCCACTAAATGTGCTACCCTTGGGACATGCGGAATCTTACTGGGACTACTTGTACGATATGGATTTATTGATATTGGTGTTAAATCGTTAATTGCAATTCCCATGCTTTTCCTGACCTCAACTGCCGGGGCACATGCCCTGGTAAAAGGAGCGTATAAATTCGGGATCAAATTGTGGGAAAAAAGTGTAATTGACGATTATCAGAATAAAGCAACCGATTAATAAAAGATCTTGTTGCGGTTAATAATTATAAATTTGAATCCATGAAATATCCAAAACTCAGGGAATTGAAGGAAGCCATCATATCACTGGTTACACCAGCCTATACAACTAAATTCCCTTATAAACCCCATATACCGGAAAAATCGTATCGTGGCAAACCAGTTGTCTATGATGAAAAGTGTGTTGGCTGTGATACCTGTGCCAATGTATGCCCCAGCGGAGCAATAACAGTAGAGAACCTGGTCGATAAAAAAATCAGAGTGATCCGCCGCGACTTCGGCAAATGCATTTTTTGCGGACAGTGTGAAGAACATTGCATCACAAATGAAGGCGTTAAATTATCAGATGAAATCTATGATCTTGCCGCATTTGACAGAAACACTCTTGTTGAGACACAGGAGAAAGAGTTGCTGCTTTGTAAAAACTGCGGGGCAATTATTACAACCAAGAAACATTACGAATTTATGCATTTTAAGCTTGGCCCCAAAGCCTATGCAAGTATCATGAACCTTAATCAATTGAACGAAAGACTCCAGTTGTCCGACGCGAAAGAAGTTGATGTTGATGTGATCGATGATTTGAAAAGAAAGGATATGTTTAATATCTTGTGCCCTGATTGTTTGAGAAAGACATTGGTTAAAAATCTGAAATAGCTATTTGGATAGGATTCTTCAACTTCTGAAAAAACATAAGGTACTCTTTGTGGGGGTAGGTAATTTGTTGAAAAGTGATGACGGGGTTGGGGTATATATTTGTCAGGAATTGAGTAAAAACCCTGATCTCAATTGTTTGATTGTTGAATCAAGTCTCGAAAAATTTATCGGCAAGATCAATCAGCTTAACCCCGAAATTTTAGTGATGATCGATTGTATGTTCTTTCCCGACCGGGATCCGGGTTATTACGATATACTTTCAGTAAAGGAAATTACTCCTTATGTTTTAAATACGCATAATATTTCGCTTGGTAGTATCAGAGATTTTTTCGACATGCCAATTTATATCCTCGGCATTCACCCTGGAAACATCTCCTTTGGCGAAAATATGTCCTTAACAGTCAAATCTTCTGCCAATAAGATCATTAAACAGATCAATCAATCGCTTTGATCAAGGGATTATAATTCAATTCGTGCACCATAGGAACGCCCGTATATATAATCCTCCAGGTTATGAATGGTTTCCTCCTGATCGGAGATCACACGGTTCACAGCATCTCCTATGGATACAATGCCGATCAGTTTTCCATCTGTAATAACAGGCAGATGCCTGACTTTCTTCTTGGTCATCACAGCAAGACATTCCTGAATAGTGTTTTCAGGCCTGACAACACTGATCTCCACTGACATCATATCTCCGATTTTCGTCTCTTTCGAGGTTTTCCCAAGTAAAACGATCTTCCGGGCATAATCCCGTTCAGAAAAAATTCCTTCCAGCTTCCCTTCATCATCGATAACGACCAGGGCCCCTACATCTTTCTTGGCCATCTTTACCAGTCCATCATAAACAGAAGTATTTTTATTGATGGTGTAAATGCTGCTTCCTTTTTGTTCTAATAATTCCTTAACTGTGCTTTTCATGATTTTAAATATTAATGATATCTAAAAAATATATGGGGTATCAGTTGATTTTAAGATATGAAAAAAAGTTCAAATAGAAAAATTAAATAATATAAATTATATTATAAAATTATTCGCTTATCAGATTAACACAAATTCCCGACTTCATATTTATAATTTTGTCAATAATAGTGATAAATAATAATATTTTTATAACATATCCTGCTTTAAAAAATTGCAACATGTTTTCCTCATATAAAGTTTCCAATTAAAAAGCCGATCTTAAAAGTACACCTATTAATAAACCTGAAATTACTATACATCCGATTACAAAATCGATTTTATTACTAATATTTAATCAATATTTTTTGTTAATTCGTATTCTAAAAATAAAATTAAATTATGAATATTTAATTTGAAATTCTTGTTAAAGTCAAAATAATTGAAAGTACTGTTATGAAAGCATCAAAAAACCTCAATTTTTTATTTGTCATCGCAATAGCTGGTTTACTGTTCAGCTGTTCGCAGGGCCAGAAAAGCGGCCAGGAATCCGAAACCGAAACGACTGAAGCTGCTGAACCGGCAGAAGAATGGATCGTTTTATTTGATGGAACATCAACTGACGGCTGGGGGGGTTATGGAAAAGAAACTTTTCCCGCTGCCTGGGAAGTCGTGGACGGTACCCTTCATATTCAGGGGTCAGGTCGTGGGGAGGCAGGAGCAGCCGATGGAGGTGATATCATTTATGACCGGAAATTCGGCAATTTCGAGCTTGTTTTCGATTGGAAAGTTGCTGAAGGGGCCAACTCAGGTGTATTTTATCTGGGTCAGGAATCGCCCGAATTCGATTTCATCTGGATGACGGCTCCGGAATATCAGGTGCTGGATAATGAAAGACACCCGGATGCTAAACTGGGAAAAGACGGCAACCGCCAATCGGCTTCGTTGTATGACCTTTATCCGGCAAAACCCCAGAATGCCAAGCCTGCCGGAGAATGGAACACAGGTGGGATTATGGTGTACAATGGAACCGTTGTACATAAGCAGAACGGAGAAAACGTTGTTGAATACCATTTGTGGACACCTAAATGGAATGAGGATGTTGCAAACAGCAAATTTCCGGAACTGAATGAAAACTGGGCTGAAGTAGCCAGCGAAGGTTATATAGGTCTTCAGGACCATGGCGATGATGTATGGTTCAGGAATATCAGGATCAGGGAGCTATAATAAGGAATTAAAACTAAGATTTAATATTAAAAAAGGTTGACGTTTATTATGTCACCCTTTTTTTAATATTGGTCAATTAACGGAGATCAACTCGTATAATTGATCATTATAATTCATTTATAAGAGGAACATTCGATTAATCCGGACTAATCACCCTTTAGTTCTGTTCATATAGAAGCCCTGGGGAGAAGAGGAAAAGCGTGAATACGCTTGGCTATTAAAGGATTGTCTTACCGGACAATTGCAGACATTTACCAAAGGCAGGATAGGAAACTAAACCGCTAAGCCAGTGATCCGGTGAACTGTCCCCGGCCTCCGGCTTCGGACTTCAAGCTTTAAATCCTATCTGCGATCCATTACCATCCGCGTGTAACTGAAGCTTTGTCGTCTCGCTTACCGAAGAAGATACACAGAGGCAACGATGCAAAAGATTTTGTCCACCGCTGGGCGGCCTGGCAGGAAATATTTACTGAATTTTTGTGGTTAATTTATCAGAAACGGTCCTTGATCTGGCAGTTAATCGTTATGAAAATTCATAGTCCGCTCCAGTCCTATCGAAACAAACGACAAAACAGCCTCAACGGCCTTATCCAGGACAAAAGGCAATTCATCAAATTCTTCTTTTTCAAAACGGCTTAACACATAATCTACCTGTTTTCCCGTACTGAAGTTATCCCCTATGCCAACGCGAAGTCTTGGATACGCATTAGTATTTAAATACTCCTCAATACTGCTCAGTCCGTTATGACCTGCTGCCGTACCTTTCGCCCGGATCCTGATCTTCCCAAAAGGGAGGGCGATATCATCGACAATAACCATAAGATTACCGGCAGGGATCTTCAGGAAATCCAGCCAGTATTTTATAGCTTTGCCACTCAGGTTCATATAGGTGGTAGGTTTGATCAGATGCACAGCGCGTCCTTTATGTTTGAAAATGGTTGTAAAGGCCAATCTTGATATTTCAAAACTCGCTCCTTTCTGCTCCCCAAGACGATCGGCAGTCAGGAATCCAATATTGTGACGCGTCAATTCATATTCAGGGCCAATATTTCCAAGACCCGCTATAAGGTACTTCATCCGTTCCTTTTACTTCTAAAATAGTTAATAAACATATTTAACCAAAAAGTTCATAAATATTAAGCCCGTTGAGCTGCAGGATCCAGCCTGGTGATCCTTAATAATTATGCCTTTTGCTACCACTTTAAGCTTGAATGCATGACCAAAAGAGGTTTGTTTCCTGCAGTATTCCATTATTTTTAGAATATTGATACACCAGTAGTGCTCTCTAGCAGATAATCCATGAATACACGCGCTATTGCTCCCGAATTTACAAAATGACCTTCAAAAAAAATTCCTGCCAGCAAACTGACAGGAATATGTTTATGAATTTCGGGGTTTCTATTCTTCCTTATCTCCTCCTTCATCAGTACCCTCTCCGGCTTGACCTTCAGAATCTCCTTCTTCACCCTCCGGCATTTCTTCATCCTCGACTGCATCCAGTTCTTCTTCGGGTCTTGCAAGTCGTGGTATTGAAACAGCAGCTATAGTTACGCGCTCAGGATTAAGTATTTCAAAGTTCTTCTCTTCGATATCCCTAACCTTAACCGTATCGCCAAGTTCCATCGGGCCAATATTCACCATAATGTTTTCAGGCATATCTTTTGGCAACGCCTTGATCAATAATTTTCTGGTTTTCACCTGCAACTTACCCCCCTTCTGTACCCCTGCGGCCATTCCTTTAAATTCAACCGGAATACCCATTTTGATTGGCTTTTTGTCGTTCAGGATCAGGAAATCGGCGTGAAGGATAATGTCATTGACAGGATGAAACTGAACATCCTGAAGGATACACCTGCATTCCTCACCTTCAATATTAAGGTTGACAAAAAACACCTCGTGTGTGAATATCAATGGCCTAAAAAGAATCATCGGTGCATAGAAATGAACCTGTTGCTCACCTCCGTAAACGACACAAGGCACATTTCCGTTTTCACGTAATTGCTTGGCATCTGTTTTCCCGAGATTTGCTCTTTTATACCCTATAATCTCTAATGTTTTCATGTTGTTTTTTTACTTAATTGTTTATTTTAATGTATGAATAATGAACTAATTGATTCATGGTTATGAGTTTTGCGTATGCCTTTTGCAAATAGGTCAGAGACGGTTAGTACCTTGATTTTGGGAGATCCCTTTTTTAACGGAATAGTATCTGTTACAACCAGTTCTTCCAATTTTGAATTTTCTATATTCTCATAGGCATTCCCGGACAGAATAGGATGTGTACATATCGCCCTGACCGAACGGGCTCCTTCCTGAATAATTAATTCTGCGGCTCTTGAAAGTGTGCCGCCGGTATCGATCATATCATCGACAATCACGACATCTTTATCCTTTACATTACCGATCACCTGCATGGATGCTATTTCATTAGCTCTTTTGCGGTATTTATCACAAATGACCATATCGGTAGCAAAGTTCTTGGCATAACCACGAGCCCGGCCGGTACCTCCTACATCAGGAGCCGCAAATATCATATCTTTCAACTTCAGGGTTTTTAGATAGGGAATAAAGATATAGGAGCCGTCCAGATGATCTACCGGAATATCAAAGAAACCCTGTATCTGTCCCGCATGCAAATCACATGTCATCAACCTGTTAGCGCCTGCCGCAGTAAAAACATTGGCTATCAACTTGGCCGCGATTGACACCCGGGGTCTGTCTTTCCTGTCCTGACGGGCATATCCGAAATAAGGGGTTACTACTGTAACATATTTGGCACTGGCGCGTCTTGCTGCATCAACAATTAAAAGCAATTCCATAAGATTTTCAGCAGGAGCATTGGTTGAGTTGATGAGGAATACATCACATCCTCTCACGGATTCCGTAAATATTGGCAACATCTCTCCGTCACTGAATCGCTGGATCGTTACCGACCCCAGGGGTTTACCGAATTGCTGAGCTATCTTTTCCGCCAGATGCCTGGAGTTTGTACCAGAG
The DNA here is from genome assembly GCA_964645995.1 of uncultured Roseivirgaceae bacterium. Classification (GTDB taxonomy): domain Bacteria; phylum Bacteroidota; class Bacteroidia; order Cytophagales; family Cyclobacteriaceae; genus JAGTVG01. Next base: position 147 of record CAZYDB010000141.1, on the reverse strand, counting down.
AAGATTTTTACGGGCGCCATACCGGTCTATATTATCCTTAGTTAAAAATAAATTAATCCCGATGCCTAATCGGGATTAACTTATAATGTTGTCCGACCAGGGCTCGAACCTGGACTCTTCTGAACCAAAATCAGACGTGTTGCCAGT
>CAZYDB010000140.1:11276-11491 GCA_964645995.1 uncultured Roseivirgaceae bacterium | reverse complement strand
TTGTCGGTGGGCACTTCATGAACTCGCTCCCGCAGTTCATGCAAGGGGATATTGATCGAATTATGGAAATAGACGCTATCCTGTCGTTCGGAAGGAACCCGCACATCTACGATCGTGAAGTTTTCAGGATAGGCTTTCAGGCCATCCACATTCAATTCCGGGTGGATCTGCGTTCCGTGAGGTGGGTTAAGCAGGGCGCCCAGGATGTTTTTTTC